>JAJYGR010000331.1 GCA_021790655.1 Acidobacteriota bacterium
GGACGCAAAGTCTTCCTGGTGCTCGATAACCTCGGCGTGCATCACTGCAAGCCGGTCAAGCAATGGTTGAGCGAGCATGGGGAACAGATCGAAGTCTTTTACCTGCCCAGTTACTCGCCGGAACTCAACCCCGATGAACGCCTCAACGGAGACTTGAAACAGGCCATCACAACTCGTGTTCCCTGCAGAACAAAAGACAAGTTAAAGAAGGCTGCAACGGAACACATGACCGCAATCCAAGACAATCCTGACAGAATCAAAGCCTTCTTCAAAGACCCAATCGTCGCCTATGCCGCATGACAGTATTTCGCTGCCGGATCAATAAAGGAAAGGTCACTGATCGCTGGTCGAGGTGGACAGCGGCTTGGGTTTAGGTCGGTCAATTCACGCTCATGTTTTGTGCCATGGCGGAGCTTTTGTATTTATGGGGCGCGGACGCGCACCGGGGGACGTTGTAGGATTGCCCACCAACTGTTGCTGCGCCTGATAGGCCTGCTGCACTGTAGGCGGAAAGGACGGTATTTTTGCATCCACTCGCTCTAATATCTGCTGCACAAGCTGAGGGTTTGCCTGCGCGACATCGTAGCTTTCCATCGGATCATCCGACAGGTCGTAGAGTTCCGGATGCGCCAATCGATACGTGTGTCGGCCCTGCAGGGGCTTCAAATCATAGGGCGGCGTATCATGCTCCGCAAAACGGAGTTTCCAGTGATCCAAGCGCCCGCAGTAAACATTCCAGTCGTCGCCTGAAAAATACAGCATGACATCGCGCTCGATGTTGTCCTTTTTACCGCTCAGAAGGCTCGATATGTTGAGGCCATCGAGCGGCTTCTCTGGCAGCGGCGCATCGCTCAAGGCTGCCAGGGTCGGCAGAATATCGAGATTGGAGGTCCAGGTTTCCGATACTTTTCCCTCCGGAATTTGACCTTTCCAGCTTGCGATGAGCGGTACCCGGCATCCACCTTCGTACGATGTATCTTTGCGGCCCCGCAGCATGCCGGGACTGCCCTGATACCACGGCCCATGATCGCTCGTGAACAGGACCAGAGTATTTTCTTCCAGTCCATGCTCGCGCAAGGTGCGACGAATTTCTCCCACGCTCCAGTCGATCTCCTGCACTGCGTCCCCGTAAATTCCTTGCTTCGACTTACCGCGAAACTTGTCCGAGGCGTGAATCGGGATATGAGGATAGGAATATGCCAGATACAGAAAGAATGGCTGATCCTTCGAGGACTGAATAAACTCCACCGCGTTCTTTGTATACCGCTGGGTCAGCAGGTTGCGGTCGGTATGCTCCTCAAGAATGGTTGTGTCGCGAATCATCGGCAACGGCGACATATCCACGCTATAGGGAACGCCAAAATAATGATCGAACCCCCTGCTGGTCGGCAAATATTCCGGGGTCTGCCCCAGATGCCATTTGCCGATGCACATAGAGGTATAACCGCGCGGCTTCAAGACATTGGCGATGGTCGATTCGTCCAGGTTCATCCCGCCTTTGTCATAGGGGAAGAAGACTCGGGTCACGCCGCAGCGCTGCGCATATCGTCCGGTAAGTACGCAGGCGCGAGATGCCGAACAGGTGGGGTTCGGTGTGTTGAAATGCGTGAAACGCATTCCCTCACGAGCCATTGCATCCAGATTGGGAGTATGGATTTTCGAGCCGTAGCATCCTAAGTCCCCATATCCCAGGTCATCGCAAATCATCACGATAAAGTTAGGTTTTGTGGGAGGATTGGACCTCGTTGGCTGGTGAGAAGTTTGCTCAGCTGGAATCTCTATCGCGCCAAGGCTTGGGGTCGCTAACGATGCGCCCACAGAAAGCAGAAAATCCCGTCGATTGATCATGATTGATTCCTTGTTACAGCACTACGTTGGACTGGTTTATCGAAGGTCCGGCTTGTCCTGATCTCAAACAACATGCTTTGTATTTTTTCCCGCTGCCGCACAGACACATCGCGTTGCGACCCACCTTGCCGTTCGCAGATTTCTCAGCATCCTGCTGCGCGATCCATCGCATCACGTTCGCTGGTGCTTGTTGCTGCCTTAATTGGCCTGCCATAAACTGCATATACGGATCTACGTGGTGAAAAAACATCTTGTATCCGGCGCACAAATAATTCAAGCCAGGCTCGCCATCCGGCGTCGTAAGAAAACGGTGCTTGGGACATTCTCCGTTGCATGCAAATCGAACGTCGCATCTCTGGCAATATTTTGGCAGCGTGCTCTCCTTGTCTTCACCAAATTTCTTTTGCTGCGGAGCATCCACCAGCTCCGCCAAAGGAGTTTCCATAATATTTCCCAAGCGGTTTTCCGGATACACGAAATGATCGCAGGAATACAGGTCGCCGCCATGCTCCATCGCCAATGCAGAACCGCATTTGCGGCGAAACACGCACAAGCTGGCTTCCTGGCCAAACCACATTTCTAGCGAGACGTCGAAGAGTTGCACAAACTGCTTGCCTACGTCGTGCCGCACCCACTCATCGAAGATTGCGCACAGAAATTTCCCAAACTGCATCGGCTCAACCGACCATTCTGTGACTTGTGCCTCTTCGGCAAAAGTTGGCAGCACCAGCGTCAACCCATCGCTGGTGGTCTGCGCTGTCTTTCTCTCGACGATTGGAATAAATTGCATGTATCCGCTGCCCTGTTCGCGCAGGAAGCGGTAGACCTCCAACGGGTGTTGGGAGTTCGCGCGATGAACGGTCGTAAGCGTATTGAAAGAGACACCATTCCGCTTGAGGGTCTCCATGCCAGCCATAACTCTCCGGAAGCTTCCTTTGCCTCCCTTATCTACCCGGTAGGCGTCATGAAGATGTTCCGGCCCGTCGATCGAAAGCCCGACCAGAAACTTGTTTTCCGCAAAGAACTGTCCCCAGGCATCATCAAGGAGTACCCCGTTCGTCTGAAAAGCGTTTTCAATCTGCCTGCCATTCGCATACTTCTTCTGTAGCCCGATCATCCTGCGAAAGAAATCGACGCCCAACAAGGTCGGTTCGCCACCCTGCCAGGCAAAATGGATGACATCGGTCGGCTGCGCATCTATATATTGCCGGATGTAAGATTCCAGCACCTCGGGGCGCATCGCCCACTTCGAGACATTTGGATAAAGATTTTCCTTCTCTAAATAAAAGCAGTACCTGCAGTCCAGGTTACAGATCGGACCCACCGGCTTCGTCATTACGTGAAAAGCATTACTACTCATAGTCGATGGGCCTACTTTTCTATAACTCCCGCCTCGGGGGAATGGCTTTGTTCCGGCATGGAAGCGTTCGTCAGAGAGTGCAGGATGATCGTTTTCTGCAAAGGCACATTCACCGAGGAGTTTCCGGCGTAGATGACGAATTTCCCAGGGTCAACAGCCCATCCATGGCTGGCTATATCGTAATACGCAAAGGATCGCCGATCGAGTTTCAAAATCACATGCTTGCTCTCGCCCGGAGCCAGCGACACCCTGGCAAAAGCCTTCAGCTCTTTGACCGGTCGGCTGACCTTCGCGGAGGGATCTCCAACGTATATCTGCACGATCTCATCTCCGGCGCGGGAGCCGATGTTCTTCACATTCACAGAAACCTCGACCGGCTGACCAATGGTTGCGCCTTCAGGGGAAACCTGCAGATTGCTCAGCGAAAAATCCGTGTAGCTCAACCCATAGCCAAACGGAAACAGCGGCTTGACCGTCGATTGATCGTAGTACCGGTATCCCAAGAGCAGGCGCTCTTTGTAATCGACACTCTCTTGTCCCGGCTCAGGATAATAGCTTTTGTTGACCGAGCTCTGCTCCCAGCTGCGATCCCAACTGATTGGCAACTTGCCGGATGGGTCCGTGTCTCCGAACAACACGCGCGCAATGGCAGTACCGGCTTCCTGGCCGGAATACCATGCTTGCAGGATGGCTGGAACCTGGTCCATCCATGCCCGCATATCGACCGCGCCGCCACTGGTCAACACCACGATGGCATGTGGATTCGCCTTCACTACCTCACGGACCAGTTCCTCTTGTCCGAAGGGAAGATTGAAGGTTCTATCGTCGCCTTCGCGCTCCAGGTCCCGATTGAAGCCCACGCACAGAACCACAGCATCTGCATGCCGGGCAAGGTCGATGGCTGCAGGATTGACGATCTCGCTGTTCGCAACAATACCCAGGCCGACAAGGTCCATCCCAACGCCGACCCATGTTCCTCGGCGATATTCCACACGTATCCGATACACCTGCCCTGCGGTAAGCTGGACCGGTTTCATCGGCGGCCCATAGGGTTCCGCTCCATGCTGCTCAAAGACCAGTTTGTCGTTCAGATAAAGGCGGACGGAGCTGTTCCCCGTTGCCGAAGAAACAATAGAATATAGCCCGGTAGTTTTGGGACTGTAATAGCCGGTCCAGCGGGCGGAAACCGGTGCGAATTTTGTGCATCCTCGCCGATTATCGCACCACTTGAAGTCGAGAATTCGATCCGTACGGGTGACAACCGGAGGGCCTGTCAAATCTGGAGTACTGAAATACTCCGCCTGGAGGCCGCGCTGCTGCTGACCGGATGCATCCGTAAATACGGTTCGATCGTAGATTGCAGAGGGAAACTGAACTCCAGAGTCCCAGGTCACAGTTGCTTTTTGTCCAAGATAATTCGCGATTCCCGTATAGAAGCTGGTTGGCTGAAACCCTGAGACGTGGCCGCTTCCACCGCCCGTCGGCATGGCAGGGTATGCGTCTGGGCCGATCACGGCGACCGTGTGCAGGCGCGTGGAATCCAGCGGCAGGATATGGCCTTGATTTTTAAGCAGCACCATCCCCTCTTCCGCCACCTTCCGCGCAACCACCCGGTCCGTTTCGTCGTACAGAGGAATCGAAAGGTCCGGCCCGGCTTTTCCGCTTAACAGTCCATACTCGATTTCTCGGCGTAAAATGCGCCGCACCTTATCGTCGATGACGGACTTTGGCACCCTTCCGTCCTGAACCGCGGGAATCAGCGTGGCGGCATCCATAAATATGGACTTGGGCATCTCCAGGTCGAGACCTGCATTGGCCGCAGCGACTCCATCGTAGGTGGCTTTCCAGTCGGACATCAGGATGCCATCGAATCCCCAGTCCTTCTTCAGAATGTCCGTATCCAGCCAATGGTTCTGCGTCATATGCTGGCCGTTGACCAGGTTGTACGAGTCCATAACGGCAGCCACATGAGCCTCTTTTACCGCAGCCTCAAATGTCGGCAAATATAACTCACGCAGGGTCCGCTCATCGACTTGAGAGTTGAGATTGTCTCTGTCGTATTCCGAATTATTGGCGACAAAGTGTTTGACGGTGGCCATTACCCCCTGGCTCTGGACCCCACGGATATAGTTGACCGTAGTGCGCGAGGCCAGATAGGGATCCTCGCCGAAATATTCGAAGTTGCGCCCGTTCATTGGCGCGCGATAAATATTCACTCCTGGACCGAGGATAACGTTCACTCCACGCGCGCGCGCATCCCGGCCCAGGTGCTGGCCCTCTTGTTCTGCCAGGGACTGATCCCAGGTGGCTGCAAGCTCAATCCCAGCCGGATACGCCGTTGAAGGGACCGTGTTGCGCAGGCCCTGCGGGCCGTCCGACATTCTGACCACTGGCAAGCCAAGGCGAGGCGCGCTTGGAATAAACATCGCGTTTTCCCCGCCGACCAGATGAATCTCCTCGGCAAGCGTCATCTGTCCCAGAATGCTGTTTACCTTCTGTTCTACTGCGACCGAATCACGTGGGTCATTTCTATCCACCTGACTGGATATCTGCGCTAAAGTTCTCTGGCCGGCAAAGGATACTGCGATGGACAGCAAGAGTAAAATTCGGAACCATAAGGGAGTTGCAACGCTTCTCCACAGCATACGTCGATGCGCGGCCTTGGGAGAATCGCAAAAATTGCACCCTGTTACCCCTCGCATTTCATCCATCTCTTTAATTCTCCTGATTGGCCCGCGCCCGGCTCGTGGACTAGAACCCAGATATTCCTCTATATGAGCTTCTATATTGTTTTGTTTAACGCGTAAACATGTCCAATAGACCATACCGACTTTTCATTTGTCAAGATCAGAAAGCGATGGGATAGAGCAGTACAGAAGAGTGCAATCTCTGGGTCTTCTCGAAAGACCTCTGTGTGCATAACTCTAAATTTCGTTCTGTCTGTTTTATTTGTTTCGTGTTACGCCATAAGCTTCAATTTGTGATAGTGTTTGTGACGTGTTCTGCCCAATGGTTTTCGCGGTGGTGAGCCGAGCATGGAGCGTGCGAGTATGGCACAGGGAGTGTGGACATGATTGAACAGAGATGGACACGGCGTGGTTTTCTCGGGTCGTCCGGTGCAGCCATGCTAGGCGGTCTGGCCTCCCAGGTTGCAGGTCAGTCTGGAGTTGGCGAAAGAGGATCGACGGAGGCGCCTCAAGAACAGCGGCATAAGCCGACCCACTCGCAACCCAACCTGATTCTTTTTATGCCGGATGAATTACGGGCGGATGCCCTGGCCTGCTATGGCAACCCACTGACACGGACGCCAAATTTCGACAAGCTTGCGCAGCGACAAGCTCGCGCAGGAAGGAACGCGATTCGCGAATTGCCACGTACAGTTCCCTGTCTGTGGCGCCTCACGCTGTAGCTTGTTGACTGGATGGCCGACGAGCGTGCGCGGCCATCGCAGCCTGTTTTATTTTCTGCGTCCCAACGAGCCGAACATGTTTCGCTATCTTCGCCAGGCTGGCTACGACATCTTTTGGTATGGCAAGAACGATGCATTGGCAGCGGAGTCCTTCTATCAGAGCGTGACGATGTGGAACTACCCGGAGCCTGCACCGGTCCGGATTGCGGGGGAACACCACAAATCACGCTCTTCCTCAGGAAAAATTATTGGCCCGGACACTTTCATTGGCGAGGCCAAGGGAGACCGCAGGGAAACACAGGAGTACGGTTACATCCAGTCTGCGATTCGGATTCTCGAACGTAAGGAAACGGACCGCCCTTTTTGCATATTTCTTCCACTGTCTTCGCCGCATCCACCCTATGCTTCGCCCGAAGACTTTAATACGATGTATAGCCCAGCGGACATTCATGGATTGCGACCACGAGATTTGCCGCGGAAGCCAAACTATATTGCAGGCATCCGCAAGGCGTATGGACTGGATGGCCTGCCTGAAGATACTTTCCGCAAAGTGCGGGCGCTGTATTACGGAATGGTCAGTTTCAGCGATTGGCTGATGGGGGAATTGCTCGAAGCTGTCGAACGCACAAATCACAGGCGCGACACAGCGATCTTTCTTTTGTCCGATCATGGAGACTATGCAGGCGACTATGGACTGGTCGAGAAATGGCCGAGCGGTCTCGAAGATGTTTTAACGCATGTTCCTCTCATCGCGAGCGTTCCCGGCGGGACGCAGGGAAATAGCTCGGAAAACATGGTCGAATTGTTCGACGTGATGGCTACATGCCTGGATCTCGCCAACACTCAGGCACACCATACCCATTTTGCCCGCAGCCTGATGCCACAAGTCCGCGGCGGCGCTGGAGATCCCAAACGGGCGGCGTTTTGCGAAGGTGGATATAACCAGTATGAGCCACAGTGTTTCGAGGACAATGCGACCCCAGGCTCGCTCTACTATCCCAAAGAAGATTTGCAGGTCAAGCATCCAGAGACCATCAGCCGTGCTGCAATGGTCCGCACGCATGACTACAAACTTGTCAGCCGCCCACAGGGACAAAGCGAGCTTTATGTCTACAAGGACGACCCCCAGGAACTCCACAACCGCTTCGGAGATCGAGATGTCGCCGACATCCAATGCGGACTCCAACAACAACTCTTGCACTGGTATGTCAACACCACGGGGATTGCACCGTTCGATAAAGACCAGCGAGGCTTCCCTCCCTATTACCCGACGCCTACCCTTCCACTTTCCATCGGATCAGCCGTGCGTGAAATAGTCGATCGAGAGTGAGGCTGTCTCATCACAGTTTCGAATAATCAAAATACACCAGGAGATATGAATTTCCATCCGGACCGAAAAATGATGGACAGGCTCTCCGCTGACAGGTATTATTTATTTGATGTGTATCAGAACAATATAGAATTGCGTTGCATGCCGAATTGCTCAAACACCCAAAAAAGAAAACTGCCTCCGACACAGGATGAAAACAGATGACATACCAAGAGGGAGAGCTCGTCATTTGCCTGAGCAATTATTCGACAAGGCACTCCACTCCCCAATAGTTCACGCTTTCGCCAATGGTTGGCATTCGAAAGGATAACTTGATGCGCGGTAATTTAATTACTCGAGGACACTTGCGATGAAACCAACTGAGATCGATCCCACCCAGTCGCCATCTCGCCGCACATTTCTGAAGTCTGCCGCAGGTGCGTTCGGAGCTGCAACTTTGGCCTCATCAGCCTTGAGTGCTATGTCGCTTACGAACGGTACGGGCACCAAACCTCCAAACTTTCTTTTTATTTTAGGAGAAGGTATTCGTTACGACGAACTGCATGCCACTGGGAATACGATCATTCAGACGCCGCATCTTGACCGCCTGGTCCATGAGGGGATGACATTCAAGAATGCCTTCGTCATCAATGCGCTTTGCCTTCCCTCGCGAGCAACCATCATGACTGGCCTCTACTCCCACGTTACGGGAGCGATCGACAACCGCGATCGTCCTATCCCGCCGCAGTTTCCTGTCATCTCCGATCTGCTCCACCAGGCAGGGTACGAGGTAGCCTTCATTGGGAAATCCCATGTGCAGGGAGCAATGCATGACCGCTACTGGGACTATTTCTTCGGGTTCAACGGCCAGACGGACTATTACCATCCCATCATGTCTGAGGCGGTTTCTGGAAAATTCAGCGAGCCGAAACAATACCATGGCTACGTCGACGAATTGTTGACAGACCACGCCGTGCAATGGGTCTCGCAGAAACATGACAAGCCCTTTTGTCTTTTCCTCTGGTTCTATGCGCCACATGCTCCCTTCTACAGAATGCGGAACCTTGTCAACCTATACGACGGCGTGCAAATTCCCGTGCCCAGCTCATTTGACGATGACTTGAAAGGCTATCCGGACAAGACGCGCGCGGTGAGAGAAGCGCATGACAAAATCGGCACCAGCGAAGTGGGCAAGGATGATCCCCGGTCACTCGAAGAGATAGTGAAAGATCATTACGCCGGCGTGGTATCAAACGACATTAACGTTGGTCGCGTCATGGACGTTATGGAAAAGCAGGGAACGCTCGACGATACCGCCATTATTCTCAGCTCGGACCATGGGTTTTTCCTGGGAGAGTGGCGCATGTACGATAAGCGCTTCATGTATGAGCCATCAATTCGCGTGCCTATGACAATTCGCTATCCGAGAATGGTCCGCCCAGGTTCCTCCACGGAAAAGATGGCCCTGAACCTGGATATTGCGCCCACGATGCTGGAGCTTGCGGGTGCGCAGATTCCAGCACAGATGCAGGGGAAAAGTCTTGTCCCTTTCCTGCGCGGAAAAGAACCCGCAGACTGGCGCAAGGAGTGGCTTTACGAATACTACGAATATCCTGAGGCGGAACACGTCCTGCCTCATCGCGGAATCAGAACCGACAGATATAAATTTATCCACTACTATCTGGAACCCGAAGCGTTCGAGATGTACGATCTTCAAAACGATCCGCACGAGATGAACAATCTCTATCCCGATCCGCAGTATGCACCGCTGGCCAAACAGTTACGCGCACGATTGGATGAACTGCGAAAAGAAACCGGTGATACCGGCAAATATGATGTCAACCAAGCTTATATTGATGCTGAACCCGGCAAGAAAATGCGCAAACACCAACCACTTACTTCTCAGCTTTGACAGAGAGGTAGTGTCCAGAGTTTTTCGCACTTTTGATTTTCCGTCTTATTGAGGAAGGGTAAGCGTTCAAGGCGGCGAAAGGACCACGTGGAATGCTCTCCAACTCTCCCATCGAAGCTGTATTCGCCCGGAAATGATCTGGCCGGTCTCCTGACTTACACCTCAAACGAACCGGCCGGATCACTTCTTGGCCTGCCCGCAATCATGGGGAACAAACCGAACTCGTTGACTGCAACCGCTGTTGAGCAGATTGAGGTATACAGAATGTCTCGCGCCGACTTTAAACAGATGATTCTTCAGGACCAGCTATGCTTCGATGTGGTCCGTATCCTTGCGGGTGAAGCGCTTTCTGTCCGAATCGCGCTGGCGGAATGTCTGGATCAACGTGGATAAAAGTTGTGGCATGCGAGCAGAATCCCCATGTTTTGTTTAGTGGACTGTCGCAGTGGACCTTGGTGATCACCCAAAAGCGGCCACTCTGAGTGAGGTTCGGACATTACGGCGAGGGGCGCAATAGCCTCTGTCGCATGGGTAATGTCTTGAGGCGAGAGAAGCGAGAACAGGTGATTGCGCTGGGGCGTCTGGGTTGGTCGCTTCGGCGGATTGAAGAAGCGACAGGGGTTCATCGCGAAACGGTGGGCGAGTACCTGCGCAAGGCGGGAGTGGTAATCCGTCTTCCCGGCAGTTGGGGTGAGAAGTCGCTGGCAAAAGCGGCCGCTTTGGTGACCACCGGCTCCTCAGAGTCGGCGCCGGCAAAAAGCGAATACGAAGCAAAACCGGCCACTGAGGTGATTACCGGCTTTTTGCCGGGTTCGGGGCCATTTTCTCGAGCGGCGAAGATTTCGGCAAGCGCCTGCGCGAATTATCAGGAACTGATCGAAGCTGAGTTGAGCCGAGGTCGGAACGCGATGGGGATCTGGCAGGATCTAGTGGACGGCCACGGATTCGCGAGCAGCTACCAGAGCGTCCAGCGGTTCGTGCGCAGTCTGCGCGGGGCATCGTCGCCGGAAGCCCGGGTGATCATCGAAACGCTGGCTGGCGAAGAGGCCCAGGTTGATTACGGCACGGGGCCGATGGTGCGCGATCCGGAGAGGGGCAAGTACCGGCGCACACGGCTGTTCGTAATGACGCTGGGTTACAGCCGCAAATCGGTGCGGCTGCTTTTGTTCCGATCGAGCGCCCACATCTGGGCCGAGTTGCACGAGAAGGCTTTCCGCCGACTTGGTGGCTGCCCGCGCATCGTCGTTCTGGATAATCTTCGTGAAGGTGTTCTTACCGCTGACATCTACGATCCCCGCCTGAATCCTCTCTATCGCGATGTGCTGGCGCACTACGGGGTGACAGCGCTGCCCTGCAAGGTGCGCGATCCCGATCGGAAAGGAAAGGTCGAGTCGGGTGTGGCCCACGCACAAAAACGCCACTCAGGGGCAAACGCTTCGAGAGCCTGGAAGATGCTCAGGCTTATCTCGATCACTGGGAAGAACGCTGGGCGGATAAGCGCATCCATGGCCGCACCAAGCGAATTCACGTCATAGGCCTGTTGAACATCAGGCCCTTCGCGCGATAGGTTCAGCCCCGATCCAATCCCCAATTCCAGCACGTTACCGCTCGCTTGTTCTTCATGACAAGGTCAATCACGCGCGGCAAGAAGTACTTGGAGTGAGTGCCCACTTTCACGCCATGAGTCGAATACTATCGATTGCTTCAGACAGCCGAACTGAAGGATTCCGACCTCAAAAGCAAATTTGAGATCCTCATAACGGATGATTGCCTCCACAGAAACGAATGTCCATCCACTCAATGAACAACCTTGAAAGCTCGGGCGCAAGCCTCAAGAATATGGAAACCCTCTTGCAGCGTCCCGGTATCGAACTGCTCGCCGTCGTGATCCACGGCGTTACTGATCATCGCAATCGAAATGACGGCTACGCCTTTGGCGCTGCCAAAAGCGAATAGCGAAGCAGCCTGCATCTCGACCGCAAGCACTCCTTCAGAGGCCCAATGATCCAACTGAGCCTGTGTTTCCCTGTACGGGGCATCCGTGGTCCACACTCTGCCCGTACGAACAGGCCATCCAGTTGAGGTCAACTCTTGCTCGATGACTGCAGCGGTTCCAGGCGATGGACAGGCAACTTCCTTACCTGGCGGCAGGTAGTGAAGCGACGTCCCCTCATCACGGATTGCGCCGGTCGCAACCACCAGACACGGCAAGGGCAATTCACGCGAAACGCGACCGGCAGAGGTCAACCCTACGATCAACTTCGCGCCGGCCGCCGCTAGTTGCTCAGCAATCAACACCGCGTAAGGTCCGCCAATTGTGCGCGGGATGATTCCGCAAGTTATCCCTTCAAGGACCAGCTCGAACATCGTGGTGTGAAAACAGGGCCAGGCAGGGAATGGCTTTGCCAGATTCTGCGCGACAAGCCAGTCGGTTAGATCACCGTCAAATTCCAGAAAACACAGCTCTGGAATGGGGCCTTCGGGAATCTGCCGCGCGCGGCGGACGCTCTCAATCAGGTTGTCCGGTGTAAATACGCTCGGTTGATCGACCGGATGGTTCAGTAGAGGTAGTTTGTCCATTCGCCTCATTCTCTCTTGACAATCTTGCCAAACTATTCAAGTATTTCATTGAATAGCCATGATGACCTCTAAACAACTTTACGAGCAGCTTGCGCGCCTCGGCAAGGCAGTTGCCAGTCCTGCTCGACTTGAATTACTTGACCTGCTCTGTCAGGGGCCCAGATCGGTAGAGATCCTGGCCAAAGAAGCCGGCTTAAGTATCGCCAATACCTCGCAGCATCTGCGCGTTCTGCATGGTGCGCGGCTGGTGGAAAGCGAAAAGGCAGGGCTGTTCGTGACCTATCGGTTAGCGGATCCCGCGGTGTGTGACTTCTTTCAATCGCTCCGATCCTTGGGAGAGAAGCGGCTTGCCGAGGTTGACGCGATTCTCCGGCGGTTCAGGGAGGCCCCAGAAACTCTTGAGCCAGTCGAAAAGGACACGCTGCTCGATCGAATCCGAAGCGGAGAGGTCATCCTGTTGGACGTACGTCCAGAGGAGGAATACCGCGCCGCCCACTTGCCTTTTGCGATTTCCGCGCCCCTCAGTGATCTCGACTCTGTTCTGGGCAAGCTCCGCCGCCGCAAACCAATTGTGGCCTACTGCCGAGGTCCGTATTGCGTTCTCGCAAAAGAGGCCGTGAAGATTCTGCGAGCCAAGGGGTTCCGTGCAGTCCGACTTGAAGACGGTGTCCCGGAATGGCGTGCGCAGGGACTCCCAGTCGTTGTTGGAGAGGCTTCACAATGAATAACAATCGCAAGCAGATCGTCGTTGTTGGGGGCTCGTTCGGCGGCATCAACGCCGCGTATGAGCTTCGCAGGAAGCTGGGCCGGACAGCAGATATCACCGTCATTTCAAAAGATCCAGTCTTCACCTTTCATCCATCTCTCCCTTGGGTAATCCTCGGCTGGCGTGATCCTCGCGCAGTGCAAATACCGATTCAGGGGCCTTTAGGGCGAAAGGATATCCGGGTCGTTCATGGTGAAGTCGCGAGCCTCGATCCGAGCAAATGCGAAGTAGCAACGCAAACCGAAGTCTTCCACTACGATGCTGCCCTCATCGCATGCGGTGCCGATCTGGACTATGCTGCGATACCCGGCCTTGGCCCGGTGTCCGGCTTCACGCACTCGACTTTCACAGTCGATGAGGCCATCCGAGCCAGAGATGCACTTGCGCGCGCAATGGCGCAAGAAAGCGGTCGCATCGTAATTGGCGCAGCCCCGGGAGCCAGTTGTATCGGTCCTGCTTACGAGTTGATCATGATGATCGACACCGCTCTGAAGCGGATGAAGAAGCGCCATCGATTTTCGCTGACATTTCTTACGCCGGAACCCTTCATTGGACACTTTGGAGTCGACGGCATCGGTGCATCGCCTCGTATGGTGCAGGATGAATTTGCCGAGAGATGCATCGACACGGTCATCAATGCACAAATCGTGGAGGCCAGACCGGAGCGAGTCGTTCTCAATGATGGTAGTGAGTACCCCTACGACTTCAGCCTGGTGATCCCCGCTTTTCGTGGTGCTGCCTTTGTGCGCGCGGTCGACGGACTGGCAAATCCAAAAGGCTTTGTCAGCGTCAACAAGCAACTGGCGAGCGCCAGGTTTCCAAACATCTATGCCGCGGGAGTCGCCATCGCGATCCCGCCACCGCGGCCAACGCCGGTTCCTGTTGCGGTGCCTAAAACCGGACACATGACCGAACTCATGGCCCGGGCCGCTGCCCGCAACATCGTGGCTGACATGCAAGGTGGAAGCAAGGAAGACGGTTTGACCATTCCATCTTCCTGCATCGCTGACGCTGGCGATACGGCATTCTATCTGGCGGCCGATCCGTTTCTGCCTCCAAGGAATCGTGTCATCACCAAGCGTGGCAAGTGGGCGAGGCACTTGAAGATGGCATTTGAAAAGTACTACATGGCACAGATTCGCTACGATCTACCTCCGCTCGATTTTGGATGGTGATTTGGAACAAGAGAAAGAAAGGAAAGAAGCCGTGAATTATCTCGTGATTTTGAATGATGCACCATACGGAACGGAACGCAGCTATAACGGACTTCGTCTTGCGGGGTCGATTGCAAAGCAGGAAGGTGAAACAGTGTCCGTATTCCTGATCGGCGATGCCGCAAGCTGCGCCATCGGGGGACAGACCACACCAAACGGATACTACAACATCGAGCGAATGTTGAAGGCTCTTGCGGCTAAAGGCGCGCAGATTGGCATATGCGGAACCTGCATGGATGCGCGAGGGATTCGCCAGGAGATGATCGTCGAGGGCACGAAACGAAGCACCATGGATGAGCTCACACAATGGACCATGAAGGCAGACAAGGTTCTCGTGTTTTGAAACAGCCTGGGGCTCCAGAAGCAGACCATTCTGACGCCAGGACATTGAAACCGGATTCCTACGCACGCTGGCGATCTTCTCTGCTTGGCAGGGTAACGGAGCAGATCGAGCAGGAAGCTGTTTTAGCTGCCGCCGGCGAACTCGAAGGCCTCTCAGTGCTTGATGCAGGTTGTGGAGACGGGGCATATTCACTGCTGGCGCAGAGGCGTGGTGCTAGAGTCACTGGAATTGATACGTCAGAGGCAATGCTCGACGTAGCTCGTAGGAGGGCACTGGTTGAAGGTGCTCCGATTGATTTCATTCAAGGGTCGGTGGAGCATTTACCCTTTGCGGCCGAATCCTTCGATGTTGTCTTTATGGTGACGTTGTTATGCCTGCTCAACGATCCATCGCTTGCGGTCAGAGAAGTTCATCGGGTGTTGCGGCCCGGAGGCAGGCTCATCGTCGGAGAACTGGGATCATACAGTCTGTGGGCACTGCAGCGGCGGCTCAGCGGCTGGCTCGGGAATTCATTTTGGAGGAAAGCTCACTTTTGGACAGTGCACGAACTACATGGGTTGATCGCCAAAGAAGGTTTCAGGGTTAAATCAACCACAGGTAGCATCTACTACCCACCCGTTGGCTTAGCCGCTCGGACGATGTGCGGCGCTGAAGGTCTATTGGGCCATCTCGGAGCATTCGGCGCCGCGTTCCTGACCGTGAGCGCCGACAAGGTGTAATTCATATGAGTGACGCCATGAGCAGGATTTATCTCGACTTCAATGCCAGCACGCCATTAGCGCCTCAAGTGCGTGCAGCGATGGCTCAAATGCTTGAGGAGCCTTACGGGAATCCATCGAGCAGCCACTGGGCCGGCACACCTGCACGACAGGCAGTCGAAGGCGCCCGCGCAAAGGTCGCCCGGTTGCTGGGCTGCAAGCAGAGCGAGGTTGTCTTTACGAGCGGGGGCAGCGAAGCCAACAACCACGCCCTCAAGGGGGTGTTCTTCGCGGCGGGTCGGCGCGGTGCCCACATCATCACGACGCAGGTCGAGCACCCGGCAATCATCAATCCCTGTCGATTCCTGGAGAAGCTCGGCGCCAGCGTGACCTATCTCCCAGTTGATGGATATGGCTGCGTCGACCCGGATGATGTACGCAAGGCATTACGGCCTGAAAGCGTTCTGGTTTCAGTCATGCACGCGAACAACGAAGTGGGTACTATTCAGCCCATTTCGGAAATTTCGCGCCACCTTCGCGGCACCGGGATCCTATTGCATACAGACGCTGCTCAGTCCGTTGGCAAGATTGAATCTCAAGTCGAGACACTTGGCGTTGATTTGCTCTCCGTGGCCGGCCACAAGCTCTATGGCCCCAAGGGCGTTGGAGCACTTTACGTTCGCGAAGGGGTTTTCCTTGAACCGCTCATCCATGGCGCAGGCCACGAGAGCGGCCGGCGAGCCGGAACTGAGAACGTGTTATTGAATGCGGCGCTGGGAGTGGCCTGCGAAGTGGCTGCGAAATGGATCGGCATGGAGCCGGTCAGGATTCTGCGTGACTACTAGAT
>JAJYGR010000356.1 GCA_021790655.1 Acidobacteriota bacterium
GATTGTAGCTGGCATTGCTGAGGCTTACACGCCAGAGAGCCTGATTGGACGCAAGGTGGTCATCGTGGCAAATCTGGCGCCGCGCAAACTGCGCGGGCTGGAGTCGAATGGGATGATCGTCGCTGCTTCCATAGGAGAAAAAGGTACGCCAGTGCTGGCTGGTTTTTTGGAAGATGTCGAAATCGGTGCGCGCCTGAAATAAACCCACTCCCCTGGCCACAAAGAAAGCGGCGAGGATAGGGCCCCCGGATTTATCAGGATCGACACTCGATTCACAGAGATATTTGATAAACATGCTCGTTGACTCGCACGCACATTTGGACAGTGACCGCTATGCGGAAGATCGCGAAGCCATGCTGCTCCGCGCACGCGAAGCAGGTGTCGAGACGGTGCTGGCGGTAGGGATAGGCGACGGGCCGGAAACCATGCATCGCGCGCTGGAGTTGAGCCGCGAGTATGCATCCAATCGCAGTATGCCGCAAATCGTGGTCAGCGTCGGGATTCACCCGCATGAAGCGGAACTGGCGGACCAGGCAGCTTTAGAGCGACTGAATGCGCTGGCAGTCGAGCCGGAAATTGTTGCGATCGGGGAGATTGGCCTTGACTATTTCTACGATCATTCGCCCCGTGACGTGCAAAAACGCGTTTTTATCGAGCAGATGAAGATTGCTGCGGCCCACAAGCTGCCGATTTTGATTC
The DNA here is from genome assembly GCA_021790655.1 of Acidobacteriota bacterium. GTDB lineage: Bacteria > Acidobacteriota > Terriglobia > Terriglobales > Acidobacteriaceae > JAKAAZ01. Next base: position 700 of record JAJYGR010000356.1, read on the forward strand.
ATTGCCGGGCCTCGGCGGAGAGCAGCAATGCCTGGGACGATACTTTGGAGTTGCTAAAGCAACACTGGCGGATGACCGGCCTTGGCGGCGTGCTGCATTGTTTTGCCGGAGAGCAGAGCCACGCGGAACAGGCCATGGACATGGGCTTCCTCGTTTCTTTCGCGGGAAATATCACCTTCCCGAAAGCGCAGCCAATCCGCAATGTCGCCGGGAATATTCCTGCTGAACGATTGTTGATCGAGACGGATGCGCCTTTTTTGGCCCCCGTTCCGTATCGCGGTCAGCGCAACGAGTCGGCACTGGTGCGGCATGTGGCGGAAAAGCTCGCCGAAGTACGTGGGGAGGATTATGAGACCATGGCTTTGACCACTACGGAAAACTTTCATCGTTTTTTCCATGGGGCGCGTTCTCAAGCGGGGTAGGCGGAAGATATTTGGCGCTCTCTTGCAAACGATCGAATCTAAACAAGTGGGTAACAGGATGATAAGGAAAATATGGCGACTGAAAATTCCTTCGATATAGTGAGTAAGGTGGACAATCAGGAAGTCCGTAACGCTGTGGAGCAGGCGCAGAAAGAACTGCGTTCGCGATTTGATCTGAAAGACTCGAAATCGGAGATCAATCTCGTGGATGGCGACAAAGAGCTTCAGCTTGCATCCAGCGACGAATATAAGTTGCAGGCTGTCACCGAGATTCTGCAACAAAAGCTGGCAAAGCGTGGGGTTTCCCTGAAATCATTGACCTATGGCAAGATCGAGCATGCCGCAGGATCCAGTGTTCGCCAGAAGATCGCGCTTCAGCAGGGCATTCCGACGGAGAAGGCCAAAGAGATAACAAAGCTGATTAAAGAGTCCAAAAGTAAAGCGCAGGCCACAATCCAGGGCGATACCGTTCGGGTGAGCAGCAAGGATCGAGACACCTTGCAGGATATGATTGCACTGTTAAAGAAACATGACTTCGGGCTTGATTTGCAGTTCACCAACTATCGCTCGAATTAGGGAGGGTAGCATCCCTAGAGTGATACCAAACTGGCAAGAGGGAATTAGGGCGGAGCGATTTTGAGTACAGCGGCCATCACGACGGCGAAGGAAGTATTCGACCTGCTCCGCGACGATTTGGTTGCCATCGAGCAGGAATTCGAGCGGCTTTCTACCTCCGACGTCGATTCCATTACGGAGATTGCCGGGTATCTACGCGAAGGCGGCGGAAAACGAATTCGACCAGCGTTGTTATTGCTGGCGGCGAAGTCCCTTGGCTACACGGGTAGCAGCAGCATTCGCCTTGGCGCGGTTGTGGAGATGGTACACACGGCCACGCTGGTTCACGACGACATTATCGACGTGGCCGATATCCGGCGCGGACGTCCCTCAGCCAACACGCAATGGGGCAACTCCAAATGTGTGTTGGCGGGCGATTGGCTTTATATGCAGGCCTTTCGCGTGGCATTGGAAGAGCGCAACTTCCGCATTCTCGATCTGCTTATTAACCTGACCCAACAAATGGTCGAAGGGGAACTTCTCCAGATGGAGCGCCTGGGAAGCGCGCTGAACGAGCAGGAATACTATGAACTGATTTATCGAAAGACGGCATGCTTGTTCCGCGTTTCCATGCAACTGGGCTGCGTGTTGGGCGGTGCAACATTACAGGTGGAAGAGTTGCTGGGGGACTACGGGCGCAATCTGGGATTGGCCTTTCAGATTGTGGATGATGTTCTGGATTTGACGGCCAGCGAAGAGGTGCTTGGCAAGCCGACAGCAAGCGATCTGCGGGAAGGTAAGGCCACGCTGGCCGTGGTGCATGCGCTGCAAAATGGTAGCGTGGCGGAGCGTGCCGATATTATCGCGGTGATCGAAGACCAGTCCTTCGAACGCGTCAGTCATGAGCGCATTCTGACGATTTTGCAGCAGAATGGTTCGCTGGACTACGCTATGCAGGCAGCCTTCGCACATGCAGAAGCCGCGCGGAAAAATCTTTTTATCCTCCCGGACTCGGAGTACAAACGCGCACTGCTGTGGGTGACGGATTTTGTCGTGGCCCGCGAAAAGTAGCTGCCGCCTTTCCAGGCCTTTCTCGATTGCCTCCTATCTCGATACCATAAGGCCTGCACAGTAATTTTCCAGGAGATTCAATATGTGGGTTCCATGCAAGCTGTTGCGCTTGAGTAGTGTGTTCGCGGCTGCTTCCGTGCTTATATTTTCTTCCGGATCGTTTAGCCAGACCGTGACAAAGCAAGCGGTTCCCACACAGACTGTTGTTGTTCAAGCGACTGCGCCCAATACAGGGAAGCAGGTATTGGATCATGTGGAGTTGGTAATGCGATGGTATCGGCAATGGGAAAACGCCGATATGTTTGTGGTCCACTCAGCGGATGAGTTGTATATCGAGAATGGCCAGGCCATTGCACGACAGGCGATGAAGCTGGAGTTTCAATCGGCCCTGGCGGAGGCAACGATCATAGGGGAGAAGTCCGGCAAGGCTTCCCATGCACATACGGGAACGCCAAAGACCGTCGACGCTCAGAATGTTTTTCAGGCATTGCAAAACATCGAACTGCAGATTCAAACTCTGAAAAATGAGCTGGATGCAGTCAATCAAAAAATTCTTAAAGTCTCTGCAAAAAAGCGTCCACCGTTGCTCGCTCAGCGAGATACTTTGCAGGGCCAAATTCAACTGGCGCTCGCATTGCAAGACAATTTGCAGAAGCTGACGTCGTTTATGACTTTGGCTGAAGATGCCAACGGTGCAGCCACGGAACTGACAGGAAAAATTCGAAGTTTGGAGAAAACCGTACCCGCCTTACAAACTGTAGTCGCGCCAGGCCAGGCAGGTGCGGGAGTGAAGTCGCAGTCCACGCCTAAAATTGTGTCGGCACCGGCTCCTGTGACAAATGCGCAGAATGACGGTCTTGTCGGACAGTTAGGGCAGATGTTTCATTTGATAGGAAGTTTGCGCGCTCTCGATCAACTCAGTGATGCGACCGCGCAGATGCAGACCTCAACACTGGCGCTCCGGGCCCCTTTACTTAGTGAGTTGCGGGCGATATTGCAGGAAGGTCAACTTGAAATTCAAAATGTGACAGCCAACAGTGGCGCTGGTCCGAACGGTGCTCAACCGGCACAGCTATCCGGATCGCGATCGCATTCGCAACAGCCAGCGCAAGCCGCAACCGGGAATCCTGCGCCGCTACAGGCAGGCGGCCAACAAAGTCCTCATTCGACGCAACTGCTGGTCCAGCGTTTTAAGTTGCTTTCCGATGCAACGATGCCTTTGAGCCAGCAACTTATCCTCATCGACCAGAGCCAGGCAAATCTGACGCAACTGCAAAACTCGATGGAACGCGAGTACACAGCAATCATGCGCTCGGTGCTTCTGCGAGTTGCCATGATTTTCCTTTCGCTTGGGCTGATCTGGTTATTTTCCGAGCTGTGGAGGAGGGCTTCTTTTCGCTACATTCGAGATGCGCGACGGAGACGCCAGTTTCTTGTTCTGCGAAGGGTCGTCACCGGTTTCTGCATGGGCATCGTCATCATTTTAGGGTTTGTCAGCGAATTCAGCTCCCTGGCAACCTATGCCGGCCTGATCACCGCTGGCGTTGCCGTGGCATTACAGACGGTCATCTTGTCCGTTGCTGCCTATTTCTTTTTGGTCGGGCGTTATGGTGTGCGCGTTGGCGACCGCATTACGGTTGTGTATTCCGGCGCGATCGGTGTTTCCGGCGAGGTGCTCGACATTGGGCTGGTGCGCTTTTACATGCTGGAAATGACTGGGAGTGGCATCGATATGCAGCCAACGGGGAGGATTTGCGTTTTTCCCAACTCCGTGCTGTTTCAGACAACGCCCTTGTTCAAGCAGATTCCAGGAACGGAGTACACATGGCGCGAACTTGTGTTGCCGTTGCATCCGGAATGCGATGTGCAGTTAGCGGAAAAAGATTTGCTCGCGGCTGTGGATGCGATATACGCAGAGTATCGTCCATTATTGGAAAAGCAGCATCATTCGGTGGAACACTTGCTGGACGTACACATGGATGTTCCCAAGCCGTACACTCGAGTTCGCTTTTCCGCGACAGGTCTTGAAGCTGTCGTGCGCTATCCGATACCACTCCGCCAGGCAGCACAAATGGATGACCGCATGGTCATTGAGATGACGGAAATTCTTCGCAAAAACCCAACGATTCGTCTGGCAGTTGGTGGCGTGCCAGAACTCAGATCTGCAATTAAGAATTAGTTCTACTCATCTCGAATTTCATTTACCCGCTAAACGCTGGTGATGGCAAACCGCGTACGCCCGCATCAACCGCGAACAAGCTTCCAGAGAGAGGGGCTTTTTGCAGTTGCGCTGGTGTCATCGTTTCGCGGGCGCTGGTGATAAAAAGTGTGTCGAAATTTATCCCGCCGAAGGTGCAATCGGTGGCGCGCGGTACTGGCATCTGCACGATGCGTTCGATCTTTCCATTTGGATCGTAGCGTACGATTTTTCCCACGCCCACTTGATTGCTCCATACAAAACCCTCTGCATCGACCGTCATCCCATCGGGGAAGCCGCCTGCATTGCGGTCGTTCGTGTCGATTTCTGCAAATTTCCGGCGATTGGAGATTGTGCCGTTGGCCGGGTCAAAGTCATACGCAAAGATCGTGTAGCGAAAGCTTTCGGTGTAATACATTGTTAGTCCGTCGGGGCTCCAGCCGCTGCCATTCGAGCAGATCACCTGCGACTGCATTTTTGTCACGGATTTGTCCCCGTCCATACGGAAAAGATTGCCGGAAGGCTTCTTCCAATCCTTTGCATCCATGGTGCCAGCCCAGAAGCGTCCGCGCGGATCGCACTTCCCATCGTTGAAGCGGTTCTCTGGCAGGTCTTCTTCCACGCTCGCCAGCTTTTGCAGGCGGTTGTTGTCCGGATCGAAGAACGCAAAATGTTTTTTGAGCGTAAGGACCAGTCCGCCCGTTGCGCGTAACTGAATGCAGGTCACAATTTCAGGTAGGTCGAACGATTCATCCGCCCGCTTGGCCGGATCGAAGCGATGAATTTGTTTGCCCTGAATATCGATCCAATAGAGACGTTGCTCTCCCACGTGCCACACCGGCGATTCGCCGACGGTTGCCTCGGATTGCAAGATACACTCGATAGACGAACCGGAAATGATTCTCGAAGTCACGCTGACTCCTGATGGCCATTATGATGGAAGCGATGGTTCCAATGGCCAATCCAGCCCAGGTGGCCTCGGGAATTGGGGCCGCCAAATTTTGTGCTTAGAATGCCGCCCATTGTAACCAGGATGACTCCAAGGAGCGACAACAGGTCTGGCGTATTTTTCCAGATCCACCAGCCGATCAGACCGGAAAAAACTACGACGGAATAATTGAACGGAGCGATGCGTCCGGCGGAAGCATGTCGATACGCCAGAATAATCAGCAACTGGCTGGCCGCCATGAACACGCCAATGCCGAGCAAGTAAATCCACTCTTTTTGTGTCGGAGACTGCCAGCCCACGACAGCAAACGGAGCGGATGCCAACGAGGAAATCAGAAAATAATAAAAAAGAATGCGCTGCGTCGTTTCCGTACTGGAGAGTCGGTTGACGGTCACCAGGGCAAAGGCGGAAAAGACTGCTGCGCTGGTCGCAATGAGAGCTGCGGGGTTCGAAACCAACGCGGCGCTTGGCTTCAAGATGAGAACGACGCCGACAAAGCCGACCAGAAGACTCGCCCATACAATACCGCCGATTTTTTCCTTCAGCCATGCCCACGTGATGAGCGGAATGAATAATGGCGCCGAGTTTGTAAGTAGCACAGCATTCATTAGCGGCATTTTCTTGACGGCCGCGAACATTAGTACTTGAGACAGCAGACCGGAGACTGCGCGCAAAATATGCAGCCAGGTGCGGGTCGTCTTGACACTGGAAGCGCCATGTCGAAATATCCAAGGCAGAAATAGCAGCAGACTCACGAAGTTCTGAAAAAAGACGATGGTTCCCGTAGAAATATTTGCTGCTGCTTTCCCCAGCGCGCTCATAATCGCGACGCAGAGAAATGCAATCACGATCAAAATTCCGCCGAGCGTCGCGTTCTCCTTGTGCGTCGGAGTTGCGTGTGCGGGCTGTGTGATCGGAGAAGAAGTGTCGGCCATTATTTAAGCCGTTCCAGCAAATGGTCGCCTACGCGCAGGGCGTTGGCGATCACGGTCAGGGATGGATTGACCGCGCCGCACGACGGAAAGAACGATGCGTCCACCACATAGAGATTGTCTACATCGTGCGTGCGGCAGTTCACGTCCAGCACGGACTGTTTAGGGTCTGTCCCAAAGCGGCATGTCCCGTTCTGATGGCCGACACCTTCCAGTGGAATTCGCTTTTTGAAGTACGCATGCATGTGGACAGTCGATTCGGCGTGACCCGCCTGCTTGAGCACATCGATCCATCGAGCCTTGAGCCGTTCAAACGACTCGACATTGTTGTTCGTGTAATCCAGCCGGATTTGTCCGCCAATGACCTGCACGCGATTGTCTGGGTCTGGCAAGTCCTCCGTCGTCAGCCACCAGGGGACTGCATGGGACGACATTTTTTCCAGCACGAAGGCAGGCGTGATGGCGGGCGCGTCCGCCTTCATCATCTCGTGGTGAAAGGAGCCGATGGGCTGGATGTTGCCCATCGGATAGGGATAGTCCTTTTCGCCAAAATAGAAGTCGTTGACGCCGAAGGTCTTCATGTATCGGCTTGGATTCGGCGTTAAGGACAGTGCAAGGATTGCGTCTGCCTGGTGGAACATAAAATGACGCCCCACCATGTCGGAGCTGTTCGCCAGGCCATTCGGATGCTGGTCATTTGCGCTTCGCAGCAGCAGCGCCGCGGAGTTGATCGCGCCGCAGCATACGGCCACGATCCCCGCGGAGAACGTAACCGTGTTGTCAGAGCTCCCAAGGTCTACCTCCACTGCGTCAACCGCTGTGCCGGTGGGATTGGTCAGCAGTCTCGTGACCTTCGCTTCCGTCATTAGCGTGACGTTGGGCAGATGCATGATGGCGCGAATGCAGTTGATGTCGGAGTCGGACTTTGCATGGACCATGCAGGGATAGCCGTCGCAGGTATCGCAGCGAATGCACTTGCTCTCCACGCGGTCCGACTCATTCAACTTGAGGCCCAACGGGATGGGAAAGGGATGATAGCCAAGTTTCGCCACATCGTTCTGAATTTCTTCCATGCGCGGTTCATTGGAGATTGCAGGGAAGGGATACTCCTCGCTGTGAAACGGTTCCGTTGGGTCGAATCCCAGCTCGCCATGCACGCAGAACAGCTTCTCCGCCATGGTGTAATACGGCTCGAACACATCGTATTTCACCGGCCACGCTGGCGAGATGCCGCTCTTGTGGTGAAGCATGTCAAAGTCTTCTTTGCGCAGACGAAATAACGCTGCGCCGTAGACTTTCGTGTTGCCACCCACCCAATATCCTGTGCCGGGATGTAGAGGGTTGCCGTCCTTGTCCGTCCATACCTCTGTGGTGTGATAGCGGTTGTTGAGGAAGACATCCGTGGTGTTCCAGTTGGGCTTTTCCTGCGGCAGAAAGGGACCGCGCTCCAGAATCAGGATGCGCTTCCCTGCATTGGCGAGATGGAAGGCAAGCGTTCCACCACCGGCGCCAGTACCGATGATGATGGCGTCATAAGGTTGAGACTCAGACATGTAAAACCCTCGATTGGAACGCTTGCAATGGGAACAAAAAAAGCTACAAACTGCCGGCTTGCCGCAACATGCCACCGTCGATGAAGAATGTGCTGCCTGTGCAGTAACCGGCAGAGTCGGAGGCGAGGAAGATGGCAAGATCGGCAACTTCTTCCGGCTTGCCCCAGCGGCCCAATGGAATCTCCGACATCAGGGCCTGCTCGAATTTCTGGTCGGCTTCGACATCGGCGTCAATGGGTGTGTAGATCGCGCCGGGGGCAATGTTGTTGACGGTGATCTTATGCGGTGCAAGTTCGACGGCAATAGTGCGCATCAACATGCGAAGACCGCCTTTTGCCGCGCAATATGGCGCATTGGTGGGCATCGGCAAGTCTTCGTGGATGGAAGAGATATTGATGATGCGACCGCCGCTTCCTTGCGCCACCATTGCTTTCGCTGCTGCCTGCGCGCACAGGAACGGTCCTGTGAGGTCCACCGCAATGACCTTTTGCCACAGCTCAAACGGATATTCTGTGAAGGGATGTTTGTATTCCAGACCTGCATTGTTCACGAAGATGTCCAGCCTCCCCAGCGCCTTTAAGGATTGCTGCACGAGGGTGTTGACCTGCTCTGGATTCGATATGTCCGCTTCCATCGCGATCGCTTTGCCGCCAGCGTTCTGAATGCCTTGAGCAGCTTCATTGGCCAGCTTTGGATCGCCCACGTAGTCGATCACCACCGATGCGCCTTCTTTTGCCATGCCCATCGCAATGGCTTTTCCTATCCCTGTGGCTGCGCCCGTGACGATGGCGACCTTGCCCTGCAATTTCATCGTGTTCTCCTCGACATGGTTGAATCTTAACTAGCGGATTTGATGCAAGCGTAAATCAGTGACGCGAACTCAATCTATGGGCCAGCCATCATTTAGATGCCAGGAGTTTGACACGCGTCCGCCGACAATCGTTATCAAGCCGCCCGGAGCCTAGAGATCTGGAACCATTCGTCGTTTATCGCTGACGCCTGCATACATCTCGCTTGCGGAACTCTACCTCTCACTATAAGTAGCAGTATTTTTGCGCTGTTCGCCAAAGAAGGAGATGGCATGTCGTTTGCGTTAGAAGTCGAAAAGAAAATAGGCAATGTCGTTCCCATCTCGGTGGGGTACTCCACCCACAAGGGGATGGCGGTAGCGTGTTGCTGCGTCGCCATCACATTCCTGGTGCCTGTGGTGCTGTTGCAGCTTCGCGTGCTGAAGACGCTTCCCGATCCACCGGGACGCATGTTCAACTCAAAGCGAATTGTGACATCGAAAAATGCTTACCCCTTGGGTATTCCTGACGGTCTGCTGGGGATTGGCAGTTACAGCGTTACACTCGTTCTGCTGCTGACTGCCAGACCCTCTCGACCTTTTCTCCGCGCGGCGTTGCGTGGCAAGCTGCTGCTGGACGGAACCATGGCAGCTCGGAACGCCCGCAGGCAGGTGACGCAATTTGGGCGCATATGCTCCTGGTGCATGGGAACGGCGATCGCTACGGCGGGCATTGTGTACTTCGCTCGCAAGGCGCGCGAGGCAGATCGGCTGCAACGCGCGTGATTGCAAGTCCTAAAATTTTCGACTCTCCACCTTGGCAAGTTTTGTGTCGGGCACTCCGCGACTGAGATCGACCCGAAAATCTTCGACGTCATACAAAGCAAACACAGGCACGACGGGGCTGCTTGGAGCTTGAATACGAAGGAAACCCGCGCTCTTTACATCTTGCAGAACAAATGTGGGGCGTGTGTCTGGGTGCAGGGAAGCGACTTCGATGTGGCTCATATCCACGTTGCGCATATGGCGAAGAAAGAAGCCCTGAGACGGCATCGGTCCAAACATTGTGGCCTCCGGGTACGCATTTTCCAACTCAGGCGGCTGGATGGAAGCGTCATGAATTCCTCCCTGATGCTGGATATATATATCGCTGATCTTTACGTCCTGAATGCAATGGCCGGGGATGCCACTGAGCACCGATCCTAAGGGCGCTGCATTGGAAGATACAATGTTGCTGATCAGAATCCGACGCAACTGACCGATGGCCACGCCTTTGGGTCCGCGCATGCGACTGCCCAGACGCAAGAATAAAGGAGCGCTGACAATGTCGCGCATCGTGATGTTGGTGATGCTGACGTCTTCCAGCAATGCTCCATCAGCCGTTTCAAGCGCAATGCCGTGGCAGCCTTCCAGCACGCAGTTGGCAATCCCAATGTTTCTGAAGCCGCCATTCGACTCCGTCCCAAATTTAATTCCGCCCGTTCTTGCAATCTTTGCGCCGGGCGGAAATTTCTTGAACGTGCCGTCCAACAATGTGCCAGGTTGATAGTTGCCAGTCACGTAGCAGTTGGAGATAGTCACGTTTTCCGTTGCGCGCGGATGGCCGAGCGCGAAAGAGCTTTTCGGGCAGATGCCATCGTCCCACGGCGAATTTACGCTGCAATTCGATATACGCACATTGCGGCAGCAATCGATGTCCATGCCATCGCGGTTGGTATCGATGATGAGGTTGTCGATGGTGAGATTGTCGACGCCGGTCGCGAGAATGCCGAAGTGGCCGCCCCTCAAAATGGAAAAGTCGTGGAGTTGAACGTTATGGCAGTTCTTCAGCGCGATGGCCTTGTTGCCTACGCCAAAAGATTCCGCACGTGGCTGCTCTTTTTCCCAACCGCGACTTAGTCCTTTACCCCAGATCAGCCCTGGCCCGGCGATGGAAAAATTCTGGATATTTTCTCCCCAGATCAGGCTGTTGTGCCAATGATTGTGCCCAAAGTCCTGATAGCTCTCCCATGGCGCATTGGACTCTGCCGTATCGTAGCCGCCGCTCGTCGTGCCCTCCATTGGCGAGGGTGCGGCGAGGATGGTCGCGCCATGCTCCAGATATAAACAAACATTGCTTTTCAGATGGATGGAGTAACACGCATAAGTGCCGGCAGCAAACCGGACCGTGCCACCACCAGCGCTGCTGGCCGCCTCAATCGCTTTGTTGACTGCCGGAGTGTCGATGGTTGTTCCATCGCCCGTGGCCCCGAAGGTCCGCACGTCGTAAATGCCGCGCATCGTCTGCGAAGGAGAAGCATCTGGCGTTGCATACAGATGCGGCGCGGTGAGTCCCGCTGTTGCCACTCCGCATCCGGCCAATCTTAAAAAGTTTCTGCGATGTTTGTCCATGAATACCCCTTGGATTCAGTGCGTCGGATCTTTACTTTGATGGGTTTACAGGGCCGTTTCGATCCACGAGTTCTTCGACCGTCACAACGCCATCCGGCTGTCCCGCATAGAAGCGCGCGCTGCTCCACTCCCATTCTGTAGGAGTCTCCGCCAGACCCGCTTTTACTGGCTCCTGATGCATAAAAGCAAGCCGCGCTGCGGTCCTCTCCGGCCCGTACACATGCGTGTCCGCGTAGCGGTTCTCCCATACCTGCGCATCGCTGCGCGCGGAGTTGTTGTACCGTCGTCGATAACGCTGTTGCAGCGTCTCCACTGAGTTGGCCACCGTATCGATGGCAGGCTCCGTCATTAGCAGATGAAAGCTGCCTGGCATCACCACATAGCCCACTACAGAGAAACGAAACTTCACGCGGACTTCTTCCAGGAGGCGAACAAAAACATCGCGATGTTTTTCGATGGCAAGCCGGGGCTGGTTCTGATAGCAATTGCAAGTGATGAAGTGCAGATGCCCTTTTCCATAAACCTGACTCTTAATCTTCGGCATGAACAGAAGTGTAAGCTACCGGCGAAGTTCATTGCATCCGAGGTCAGGATTCGAGTCAGGATAAACTGCCGTTGAGAGCATGGCATCTGCTTTCTTGCGTTCAACCGTTATAATTTGCAACGTCGATGAACTGGGCTCCCGCACGAACGATCCGTCGCTGGTTTGATCCCGAACAGGGTGTGTCTGACCATCAAATATCGCGATGGGTCTTTCTGCGCGCGCTCGGCCTCATCTATTTTTCCGCGTTCTATGCGTTGATCTTTCAGGTTCGCGGACTGATCGGCCCAAGCGGAATTCTTCCAGCATCTGAATATCTAGCGGCGGTTGCGCGCGGGCTGGGGCCGCTTCGTTTCTGGTACGCTCCTACGCTGCTATGGTATTCCGCCGACTCTCACATGCTGATGACGCTGTGCTGGGCAGGCATCGTGGCTTCTCTACTGGTCGTCGCGAATGTATGGCCGCGCCTCATGCTGTTCGTTTGCCTTGTCTGTTTTCTTTCCTTCGTCAGCGCGGCTGGAGATTTTTCCAGCTACCAGTCCGACGGCATGTTGCTGGAGGCAGGCTTCATCTCGCTCTTCTTCGTGCCCGGCGGACTTTTCCCTGGCTGGGGAAATGCAAAACTTCCGCCACGCGCCAGCCTGTTTCTTCTGTTGTGGGAATGGTTCCGCATCTACTTCGAGTCTGGCGTAGTGAAACTCGCCAGCGGAGACCAGCAATGGCGGCATCTGACAGCCATGGACCAGTATTACCAGAATGGCCCGCTGCCTACCTGGATCGGCTGGTACATCGAGCACCTGCCCCACTGGTTCCACGCGGCCACAGTCGTGGCCACACTTGGCATGGAGTTGGTATTGGTGTGGATGCTGTTCCTCCCGCGACGCTGGCGGGTGGTATGTTTCTTCTTCGTGACTGCGTGGCAGACGGTCGTCATTCTCACGGCGAATTACGCGTTTTTGAACTATATCGTTCTGGCGATGGGCTTTCTGCTTTTGGATGACCGTTTTCTCGTGCGCTTCGTGCCGATGCGCTGGCGAGCAGGCCTTCCAGTGCTGAAGGTACCTGTCCCGGAAATGGAAAGCGATGCATCCAGCGAATTCTCCCCAGAGGTGCAGCCTGCGCGGATCATGCAACACCTGCGCGCGTTGCGGCTGGGTGTGATTGCGGTGGTGCTTACCTGGATTTTCTACGCCACAACACTGCCGATGCTGCAAATGTTCTGGCAAGGTATTCCCTTGCCGGAAGGCCCCGTGACGGCCCTCGAGCCGTTTCGTATCGCCAATCGATATGGTCTGTTCGCGGTGATGACGCCGCATCGCTATGAAATTGAATTTCAGGGATCGAACGATGGCCGCGCCTGGGTCGCCTATCCCTTTCGCTATAAGCCGCAGGACGTTACGAAAGCGCCCGGTATCTATGCGCCGTACCAGCCGCGTTTCGACTGGAACCTGTGGTTTGCCTCCCTGGGCTCGTGGTCGCAGTACCCCATTGTGCCGCGAACGGAAGAACTGTTGTTGATCAATGATCGAGACGTGTTGAAGTTATTTGCGGGCAACCCATTTCCCGGAAAACCTCCGCGCGCGGTGCGCGCTGTCCTGTGGCAATACTGGTTTACTACCATGCGGGAGAAGCGGACACAGGGAATATGGTGGCGTCGTCAACTGTTGGGGACCTATGCGCCGACGCTGGTGATTGGTCCGGATGGTAGAGTCGGCATGGTGGCGGAGCCTTCCTTGTCTGTGCCGCTGGACTGACGCGCTTTGCATTCCGTCAGATAATGATGCAACCCAGCAACAGCCGGAAAATCTATATATGCCGCAGTCTTCTCGTGATCGCGTTGTGAAGAAATTACAGCGTAAGAAAGCATGTGTAATTGGCGCCGGCCCCAACGGCCTGGCAGCGGCCATTGTCCTGGCTTTGGCCGGGCTGGAGGTGGAAGTCTTCGAGGCCGAATCGCAGCCTGGCGGGGCCGCGCGCACCATGGAGCTGACGCTGCCCGGCTTCCACCATGATTTTGGTTCCGCAGTGCATCCCATGGCTGCCGGATCGCCATTTTTTACGACCTTACCCCTACAGGATTACGGCCTGGAATGGATCCACTCGCCCGCTCCGCTGGCGCATCCCATGGACGATGGTACGGCGGTCCTATTGGAACGCAATTTCGACGACGCCGAAGCAGCGCTTGGCAAAGATGGCGCGGTCTGGCGAGGCTTGATGGAGCCATTGGCCACCCAATGGGAGGAACTGACAGAGGACATTCTGCGTCCCCTGCTCGGGCTGCCCCGGCATCCGATTCTTCTGGCAAGGTTTGGCATGGATGCGCTTCCTTCCGCAAACTTCGTCGCGCGTCGGCGATTTCGTACAGAACGCGCGCGCGCGCTTTTCGCGGGTCTGGCGGCGCATTCTTTTTTACGCCTCGACCAGCCGCTCAGCGCGTCCTTTGGCATGGTGATGGCAGTCTCCGCACATGCTGTCGGATGGCCCATTCCACGCGGCGGCTCACAGTCCATTACGAATGCATTGTCTGGCTATCTTGCTGCATTGGGCGGGCGCATTCATACTTCGACGCGTATTGAAAGTTTTCACCAGGTTCCGGCGTGTGACCTTACGCTATGCGATCTCACGCCGCGACAACTGCTCCATCTATCCGACGAAAAGTTTTCCGCCAGCTATCGAAGTCAACTGAAAGAGTATCGTTACGGCCCTGGCGTTTTCAAGATGGACTATGCGCTTGCCAGTCCGATTCCATGGAAGGCAACAGATTGCCTCCTGGCAGCCACCGTACATGTCGGTGGAACGATGCAGGAGATTGCCGCTTCCGAAGCCGCCATGTCGCAAGGGAGGATAGCTGAGCGCCCGTTTGTTCTGGTCGCGCAGCCGACGCTGTTTGATTCCACGCGCGCGCCGGAAGGCAAGCACATTGCATGGGCATACTGTCATGTTCCGAATGGTTCGAACGTTGACTGTCTGGAAAGTCTGGAAAACCAGATCGAGCGTTTTGCGCCTGGCTTTCGCGATTGTGTCCTGGCGCGCCGTGTATTTGCCCCGGCGAATCTCGAAGCGATGGATGCCAACCTGGTCGGCGGGGATATTGGCGGAGGCTCTGTGGATATGCGCCAGTTTCTCTTCCGTCCCACCTGGCGGCAATACAGTACTTCGGCAAACGACGTCTATCTGTGCTCATCGTCCACTCCACCGGGAGGAGCGGTGCATGGCATGTGTGGGTACAACGCCGCCCAGATGGCCCTGCGCCGCCTGAAAAATAATTAGAGATGGGCGAACAGTGTAAGTGGTGGCCAGGGAGGGAATTGGACCCCCGACGCCAGCCCTTTCAGGGCTACGTTATGCAGTAGTCTCAAACGCGGCTGGCCTTACTTTCATCCATCCCGGATGGGTCCATTCCATTTAGTTCAGCAAGCCCTTAAATCATATTGACCGGGGTCACTTACTTTAGTACTATCCCTCACAATTGGTGCTTCACTCTGGACGCGCCATCTCGTGGCTAACTTGTACGACCAAAATGTTCAAATTTTAGCAGCGAGATACGGCAGTGCGGGATTCGCTCCAAAACTGGTCTCAAAAATAGTTCTTGAGGAGGAAGTAAATGAAACGATATCTATTGCCAGCTCTGACCGCGTTGCTGTGCGCGACATGCGTCACATGGGCGCAGAATTCTTCGGCGTCAGGCAACAACGACGGCACTCTTGGGGGTGTGCGGTACCTCGAGCCAGGCCAACCGCCGGTGGTCATCCATCCGACAGTAGAAGCAGCGAAACGCGCACGCGGAGGCGGCGGCTCTACGAGCAAAAACCTGTACTACCATGGCGGGACCAGCGATGGCTTGGAGGGATCCATCGGCGTGGAGACGGCTCCCAGAATTTATCTGGTGTTCTGGGGCTCGCAGTGGGACAACAATGATCCGAGCGGTGAGGCGGCCATTCTTGAAAGCTTCCTCCCGGGCGCAAGCGGCAGTTCTTGGCTGAACACGGTGACGCAGTATTGCCAGGCAGTCCCTTCCGGCACCTATTTTTGTAATGGCGCAGGCATCCTCGCCGGCAATACGACCGGCGAGTATGTCACTTACTGGTATGACAATGCCAGCGCCGCGCCGAAGCATCCAACCCAGTCAGAACTTGCCAGCGAGGCAGTGAACGCTGCCGCGCACTTCGGCGAAAC
>JAJYGR010000026.1 GCA_021790655.1 Acidobacteriota bacterium
ACGAATTGGGGCGAGCCGCTCTTGCTGGGGCCGGGATCGATCCATGTCGCGCACACTCCGCAGGAACGATTGGCGAAGCGGGAGTTGTTCGACGCCATCGAACTCTACACAAAGATTGCACAACGGCTAGTGTCGTAAGGCAGCGCATGAACTACCAGCGCGCGAAAGCAGGGTTTTTCAGATGGAAGAACAACACAAATTGATACACGAACACAGTAGCCACACCTCGCCAGCAGAGCATGGCAATGCCCTGGCAAACGCCGCCTCGTCCTATCTGCGCTCCGCGATGCATCAGCCAGTGCAATGGCAGGAGTGGGGTGAGGCCGCGTTTGCGTTGGCGCGCGAACACAACAAGCCGATCCTGCTGGACATTGGAGCCGTCTGGTGCCATTGGTGCCACGTGATGGATCGCGAATCGTATGAAGACGCCGAAATTGCCGAGATCATCAACAGCCATTTCGTCGCCGTGAAAGTGGACCGCGATGAACGACTCGACGTGGACACGCGATATCAGTCTGCCGTATCCGCGATGAGTGGACAGGGTGGCTGGCCGTTGACGGTGATTTTGACGCCGGAAGGCAAGCCTTTTTTTGGCGGCACATATTTTCCCAAAGAAGAGCGTTACGGTCGTCCTGGATTTGGGCGCGTTCTGCTGACCATGGCGCATGCGTATCACGACCGCAAGGATGAAGTCCTTGAGTCCGCTGACAGCGTGATGGCGGCAATTGAGTACAACGAATCGTTTTCAGGACGCTCCGCAGATTTGCATGGCGGCATCGTGGAAAAGCTGGTACAGTCCGCCGTACAGCAGTTCGATAAGAACTATGGCGGTTTCGGAACGCAGCCGAAGTTTCCGCATCCTGCGATTCTCGATCTACTGCTCGACCATGCCACGCGCACCGGCGATGAGAGTTCGCATCACGTGGCCCGCATGACGCTCGACCGCATGGCCAGCGGCGGAATGTACGACCATCTCGCGGGAGGCTTTCATCGCTACTCCGTCGATGAGCGCTGGGTGGTCCCTCACTTTGAAAAAATGCTGTATGACAACTCGGAACTGTTGAGAAATTATGTCCATAGTTTTCAAAGCTTCGTCGAGCCGGAACATGCGCGGGTGGCGCGGGAAATCATTTTGTGGATGGACACCGTGTTGAGCGACCGCGAGCGCGGCGGGTTTTATGCCTCGCAGGATGCCGACGATTCGCTCGACGACGATGGGGACTATTTCACGTGGACACGCGCGGAAGCCGCCGCCGTACTGACTCCGCAGGAGTTGGAGATCGCTGCCACCTACTTCGACATCGGCGAAATGGGGGACATGCATCACAATCCGCAAAAGAACACGCTGCACATCGATCTCTCCATGATAGAGGTTGCGCGACGCGCGGCGGTGAGCGTGGAACTGGCGGAAGCGCTGCTCGATTCCGCTCGGCGGAAAATGTATGCGGCGCGCCTGAAGCGGCCCACGCCGTATGTCGACAAGACCGTTTATGTGAACTGGAATGGTCTGGCAATTTCGGCGTATCTTGAGGCCGCGCGCGTTTTGAATCTAGAGGACGCGCGCGGGTTTGCATTACGCTCGCTGGATCGTATTTTGCGCGAGTGCTGGCACACGGACGGGAGTCTGCATCGCGTGTTGGCGTATGCCGACGTGCAGCAGCCTGCGAAACCAGTACCGGGAATGCTGGACGATTACGCCGCGCTGGGGCTGGCCTGCGTGGATGCGTGGGAAGCGACTGCCGATCTTCGCTACTATCGCCACGCGGAAAGTATTGCGGATGTCTTGATTGCGCGCTTTTATGACGCGACTGGAGGCGGATTTTTCGACACCGCGCAAAACGCTTCAGCAGACACCGCGCTGGGCGTGCTGGCGGCGCGTAGAAAACCATTGCAGGACTCGCCGACACCGGCGGGAAATTCTCTGGCCGCCGCGCTGTTGTTGCGTTTGGGAACGTTTAGCGGACGCGCGGACTGGATGGAGAAAGCGGAAGACACGTTGGAGGCGTTCGCCGGGGTGGCGGAACAATTTGGACTTTTCGCTGGCGCGTATGGCCTGGCTCTGCAACGTTTCCTGCTACCGCCGGTGCAGGTTTGCGTTATTGGCGATGATGATGAGGCGTATCGTCTGGCCGTCGTCGCGACCGCGCGCTACGCGGTAAATAAAACTGTGCTGAGTTTTCCTCGCGCTGTGGTGGAGCAGCGCGAATTGCCAAATGTGCTGGCAGAGACATTGCCTCATCTTCCAGAGTTGACCGCTGGCCGTAGCTTTGCGGTGGTGTGCAGTGGGACTAGCTGCCAACCTCCTGCGCTGGAGCCGGAAGCGCTGATCGAGTTGCTGAATCGCATGTTGGGATGAACTGGACGAGTCAGCCTGCGTAGATCAAGCAGGCTGACTTTCCTTTTCCGGGTAGTTGAAAACACGCAGCGGATCGCCGGGCAAAATACGGTTCTGCTCGAATGCCATTTTGACGCGTCGGCGATATTCTCGCGATAGGTCCCACTGCATGTTCGCTTTGGTGCGAAAGACAACCGGATAGATGACTTCCGAGCCTTTGAAGCTGTCCACGCCGAGCACGACGGGGTCGGCTTGCACGGCCCCGGCGAACGACTCTTCCTTGACGACCTGTTGCGCAAGGTTCCGTAGCAGTGTCAGAATGCGGTCCGTGTCCTCGCGATAGTCCACCGATATATTGATCTGCATAGTGGACCAATCCCGCGAGTAGTTCGATACGGTCGTGATCTGGCTATTGGGAATCACATAGATCGTCCCATTGCTACCGTCGCGCAGCACCGTCTTGCGCAGAGTCATCTGCTCGACGGTCCCGAGAAACCCTGCCGCTTTGATGATATCTCCAAGGTTGAATTGGTTTTCGACCAGGATCAGCATGCCGTTAATCACGTCATGCACAATGGTCTGCGCGCCGAAGCCAATCGCCAGGCCAGCGACGCCCGCGGAAGCCAGCAACGGAGCAACGTTGATATTGAATATTTCCAGTGTATGAATGATGGCAATGAAGGCAATCAGTCCCAATCCTGCTGCTTCCACAACGCTTGCCAGCGTAGTCAACTGAGCAGAGCGAGAGGCCTTGACCACCATGTCCTGCTTGGCAAGCCAGTGCAGGCGGCGGGTCGCCAAATGGATGAGACGGTACAGTACATAGGCGACGATCACGACGACGATCATCTTGGGAAGTTTGTCGTTTACCAGCACGACCAGATCGTTCGACCACGCATCTGTCATGCGGTCGATCATGCGTTCATGCGGAATGGTGACTGGCAACGAGATGTCCGGGGAAAACATGCAAAGCAGTTCGAGCATTAGGAAGTCTCCAGTGAGTGGGATTCGGACCTTTTTCCAGGGCAGAAGACAATCCAATGAAGCAGAGGAA
>JAJYGR010000174.1 GCA_021790655.1 Acidobacteriota bacterium
GACGCTGTTTCGATAAACTTGAACTGGAAATCAAAGTCTGGGCCGACAAGGCAAAACTGGCGGCTTAAAACTTGACACATTTACCACAAGTTCCTTACTTCAAGACCTCTAGGTGGATGGACAATGGGGTTGTTAAATGTGGAAGCGAGTTACTCTGCCGGTACAGTCATAATGGGAAAGGGAGTCATTCTGAACCCTTCGGCTTCGCTCAGGACAGTCTCCGCGCAGCGGAGTGAAGAATCCAGAGAATATTCGCTTGGGTTACTCTGCCATCACACTCTGGATCATTCGCTACCCTCAGGATGAAACCCTACGCCCTTGAAACTTCCGCAACTGTAAATCCAGCCTAACAGCCCGTGGTTAAAGTAGATAAATTCCAGATGAGGCGATATTGCGGTTTTCCGAAGCGGTTGGCGCCGGAAAGGGCGAGAATCGTGCCGGTGCGGGATTCTACTGCGCCATCTGGTCGATAGCAGCGGGTGAGCCACTCAAGAAGGCACAAAATAAGCATTACCGCGCGGTTTTTCAGCTCGCGGGGCTTGCCTGCTCCCAACATCTTCCGCAGCACCAGGCTGATGTTGAACGCGCCGATGTGGATCGGCAGACGCTTCAAAATATTCTCGTGTCCGCGCAATGTGCAGCGCCGCATTCCGCCCGTTTCGTAGCAGTGGGCAAAGCTGCGCTCGAGGAATTCTCCCCGCCTTCGCAGCAACTGTTTGCCATAATCTCCAGTCACTCTGCTCCGGTTGGCCTCCACCGCTTGCTGCTCAGACTGCTTTCCATCCCAGTTGCGCTTGCCAGCCTGCTTCCTCTCGGGGATATAGGTGCTCACTTCCAGTGCCTTCACCTGCTCAAGAACCGACCCGCTGTGATAACCCTTGTCGGCTACTAACTCCTCGACCCCGTCAACATTGACTTTCGGCGTATCTTCTGGATGTAATTCAGCCTCGCGCCCAACTAACTCGGCCACCGCCAAACCCGCTTCGGCCAGGGTTTTATGCACGGTCGTGGTGTGCCCATCCCGGCAGCCTGCAAAGTGACGGCAACCACCGCGCCCGATTCCATATCCACCGCGTGTTCCGCCTTGTGGGCCAGATGCGTGCTGCCGTCCTTCATCCTCGCGATCCGCGCGTCCCCGTCGGTGGGACTCATCCACTCCTTGTTGGAGGTGCGTTTCTCGCGCCTGCGGTCCAGCCGCGCCAGATCTTCACGCGTCGGCGTCTCCATGCCCGATCCCTTGGCCAGTCCAGTTAAAAACTCGTTGTAACTCTCGCCAGTATCGCGTCGCACAATGGATTTCATCGCGGCGTTGGCCTCCAGCGTGGTGGCGTCGATGCCGATCCGCTTGCCCTGTAACAATCCGCGATCCGCCAGCAGATTCAGAACCCAGGCGAATACTTGTTCATGTGTCTCCAGGTCGATCAACCTGCGGGTCCGCGATAGAGTCGAGCGATCTGGCGTTGCCTCCGTCAAGGCAATGCCCAGAAACCGTCGCAGCCCCAGCGAATCGGCTACCCGCCAAGCGATGCCGCGTTCCGCCTCTATGCCTTCAAAATACCCAATCGACAGGGAACGAAAGTAGATGCCGGGCAGAAGCGATGGACGGCCAAACTTCTTGGCGTAGAACTTCGCGCTCATTGCTTCGACGAAGGCATCGAAGCGTTCGGCATCGAACAACTCATTCAACTTCTCGTAAAACGGATGCCCAGGAGCCGACGCCAATTCCGTATGCGCAATCCATAATGGTTCCTGCTTTTGCCGATCTTCACGCCTGCCCATCGCCATACTGGTTAGACGTTTTGAACCCATACTTGTATCGCATCAAAGGCCGACTTTAACCACGGGCTGCTAAGGATGTGAAGCGCAGGACCGTCATCGCGGATGGTCGAATGAAAATACTCGGCCGATCCCGCGCCGGTCTCTCGCAGCTTCGCGAGGCGCTTGAATCCATGTTGAAACATCGCAATGTCCGCGTGCTCATCATCGATGAGGCGCTCCACCTGCTTCGATTTTCCAATTACGCGGCGGTCATGGACACGCTGAAGTCCTTGGCCGACATGCATTCCACCAAGCTGTTGCTCATCGGATACTACGATATCGCGGAGCTCATGCAGGAGTATGGGCAGGTTGCGCGACGGGCTGGAATCATCCATTATCGACGCTACCACGAGAATGCGGACGCCGAAAAAGGGGAGTTCATTCGAGTTCTCGCGGTTCTGCAATCGCTGTGGCCATGTCAGCAAGTGCCCAATCTGGTCGCTATCGGCGAGGAAATCATGCGGACCTCCCTCGGCTCTGTTGGGATTCTCAAGGGCGCGATGTTGAAACTGGCGTCGTTGCAAATGAGTGCTGAGGGAGAAAAGTACGACGTCAAGATGCTGCGCAAGGCTGTCAAGAGCCGCAAGCTGCTTCAGAAAATCGAACAGGAAGTTCTCCAAGGGGAGGAGTCGTTGTTGGGTGCGACCTACGGGGAGTCGCATTTCGACAACGATGAGGTGCTGGATGCGGCATGGAAGAAGATGTCATCGCCCATGGAGGGCATCTGCCATGTATGAAACCAATCTGATCGAAATGTCGACGTGCCGCAAGGTCACCGCGCTGTATGGACTCGTGCCTCAAGGGTTAGGTACTGGCCAGGTGGAGTCCCTGCACAGCTATCTCGCATCCCTTGCTCACGCGCATACTTTGGCTGCTTCGCAGTTGCTGGAAAAGATGCTTCCATCGATTATGAGGAAAGATTACTCTGGTACGGCGTTGTTGATGTACTGGTGCCGCGAAGCTGGCTCAAAAATTCTCGGAACAATCAAGTTAACATCGGAGTTCATAGAATCGTTGAGTGAGGCGACCGGCAGGAAAGATCTCGCATGTACCGCGCTATACCCTTTGCGCAATTTCATCACTGGCGAGGGTTTGTTCGCTCAAGTTCTCCGTCATTGCTCCGATTGCCTTGAGTTCGACGTGGCCCAAGGCCGGCTGCCGTATCACCGGCTTCTTTGGCATTTGAGTGAAGTAAGGTGCTGCCCAATCCACTGCATCAGCCTGGTCAAAAGCGCGTGTGGCGGATCTCGTGAAGAAAATCTTCCGTTTGGGAAAAGAAAGATGTTCCCAGGAGTGTGCACCGCATGCGGGTCGGTCGCTTATCGCTGCATCGATAAAAAAATGGAATTGATCCAGGCACATTCTGGTGAGCTGTGGAAAGCGAAGCGGTATTCCGAGTTGATCGCTCAAATGAACCTGTTTCCCAGCGATCTGCAAGTCGTTAAGATACTGAGCATAAATAACTTGAACATCTAGTGGAAGAGTTGTATGTTTCTTGCATGGCGGAAAAACAGTTCCGGGTCATTCAAGAGAAGTACCGGGCGCTCTGTCCCATCCTCGACGAGCGC
>JAJYGR010000334.1 GCA_021790655.1 Acidobacteriota bacterium
GCCATTGTTAGCACGTAGCTGACCCCACGATATCAGTCTTGCAATGCGCCCGTCCGGCCCGACGATAAACGGAAGACCCAAAGCGTTCCA
The DNA here is from genome assembly GCA_021790655.1 of Acidobacteriota bacterium. Lineage (GTDB taxonomy): Bacteria > Acidobacteriota > Terriglobia > Terriglobales > Acidobacteriaceae > JAKAAZ01. Next base: position 91 of record JAJYGR010000334.1, read on the forward strand.
ATTCCCGCGATCTAAAGGCTTCCAGGTCCTGCCGCCATCATGGGAAATATCGCTTCCGGTCGGTCCCGCGGCGATCCAGACTTGCTCGCCTGCATTCCATGCCACCGTCGAACGATAGCCTAGGGGAGGCCCCTGGGCCACATGCCAGACTTTGCCATCTGTAGTGTAGGCTGCACTATCGGCTCCGCTTTGTGGCTTGGTGTAGTCTCCGCCCACGGCCACGCCATTGTCGCCGTCATGGAACGCGACGGAAAAAATTCCCGCGCCGTCACCATGCAGAGCGGACAATGGCTGTAGATGTACGCATCCACTCTGCGCGTCGATCATGCGCAGCGGCGTCAGTTGCAAGCTATACAGCCAGCCGCCGCTGGCGCCAAACCAGACCTGATGGTCCGTGGCTGAACCTGCCGGATCGCCGACCTTACGAATGGGAAGCACGGCCATCGACTGATTGCTGGCGGCAAATGCTCCCTGCTGCGCTTCCATCGTTCGCAGACATGGATCGAGCTGGCGCGTCCAATGACTCCCACCATCATAGGTCGCAAAAAGCGTGAAGCTGCCGTGGACTGGGTCGCCGAGGACCACGCCAAATCGCGTTCCATCGAATTGCAGACCATCCCAGAATCCGTCGGCATCGGGATTGGTGAAGACCAGCCGCCATGTCCGGCAACCATCGTGGGTGCTGTACAGACGAGACTGATCCCCGGGCCCGCTCGACATCACCATGGCGTGCTGCGTATCCCACGCCCAGATGCTGCGAAAATCCAGCTTCTCAGCGCCTTGAGGCACGGAGCAGGCCTGCCAGTGCTGGCCGCCGTCTTCTGTGCGAACTATTGTCCCACCCGCGCCACTGGCCCAGGCATCCATTGCATCGACCGCATGAATACCGCGCAGACTCGCACTCGTGCCGCTGGTCTGCATCTGCCATTGTGCGTGGGCCAGTGTTACAGTGCCCAGCAACAAAACAAAAGCTACACCACAATGGATTCGCGGAAGCAATTTTTGCCGCATAGTGTGTCTGGCCCTTCGAAACACCCTGACCGCCGGATGCCCCATCCTTCGCGGTCTCATGCGAAGGATGGGATGCATATTTCGAAACAGGCGTCCCGACCACTGTGCTTGCGGGAATTTCCATCCTCCCCGTGAAGAGGATGAGACATCCGGCGATTTGTAAACCGTTTTCATCAGGCCCGGGACCTAAATCGGAGCCAAGCCATTCACAACCACCACGCCTTTGGGCGGCTGAAATATGAACGTTTGCGGGCCCAAATGCGGATTCGGCTGCTCATCCGTCAAACGAAATTCCGTGGTTGCGCCATCGGTCTCTTTCCAGCGCATGGCCTTGATGATTCCTTCGGCAGTGACGGTAAGTTCCACGGTAGATACGCGCTGCTCCATGCCACGGGGCGCACCGCTTAGTCGAAAATCGGGGCCATCTGGTGTCATCGTAAGGTGCAGCAGATCTTTTTGTATCTGCGTATGGCCCAGCAGAAAGCGCAGAGGAGAGCGAAAATCATCCAGTTGCCTGGCCGGATAGCGCTGTGCCTGTGCATCGCCCGGCGTATACGAGTACGCGGATTTTCCGTCCATCACAAACAGCTTGCCCGCAGGCTGGGTATAGCTCCAGCGCATCCGCCCAGGCTTGGCCAGTAACAGCGCGCCACGCTCGGTACGCTCCATGCCCATGCCACGATACGTTTCAGAAAATTGGACGCTGAGACTGTGCAGATGGTTATAGTGTGCGTCCAGGCGCTTCGCCAATTCCGCAAGAGAGGGTGCGGTGAGGGTTGGTTGGGCAACGCCAGACCTTCCGGCAAATAACCCGCCAAACAGCAATAGAAGTACCCACCGATGTGGGAAGCGCGTCGTGAAGGGTCTGTAGTTCCCTGAGATGTATATCTCCAGAAAGCAATGCTGACGGTACAAGCGTCTTACTGAATCGGCTGCGTGCAGTTCGTTCCACCGCTTGGATCGGAACTTATCTCGCCTGCCTGATCCAGACAGAATCCACGATGGCCGGTCTTGCCCACGGCTTGTGGCACGGCCGTGACTTCAAACGATGTGTACACATCATGATTATTTACCGTGACCTTGGTGCAATTGGTCACGGCAAAGTTGTAGCCGCTCTTATATCCCGCCGCCAGGTCGGAAGGAATCAACTGCGCGGCCTGCGGACTCGGCGGGCCCGATTTCGGATCGCCGCCAAGTTGCGCCAGATTGCAGGCAAATCCGTTGGCGGGATAATTTGTCTGATACTGTATCTCCGCGCTGTTCAAGGTGCGAAGTTCCTCCATCGCCGCAGTCTCATTGGCCTGGCTGCGCATGTTCATAAAGTTCGGAATGACGACGGCCATCAGGATCAGGATGACCGACATGACGATGAGCAGTTCCATCAACGTGAAACCGGCCTGCAACGTAAACCCTGCTTGCAGCTTTCGGCCAGCCTTACTATGCTTTCCAAGTTTGCCAGTAAATATCTCAACAGATGTATGCATGAAGTCTCATCCTGACCCGTTCGTACTTGCCCGGAATTCCCTTGCCTGGTAATCGTACGTGAGTTGTTCGACGATTACCTGAGCAACACCTTAATGTATCAGGAGAATTGCATCAGCAGGCAAGATGGTCGCGTGTTACTTTCAGCCCATTCAAATTGCCCAGCATGGCCACGGCAACGGACTCCGGCACAAAAAGCTGTTGCGCCATACGCATCAGGTCTTCGCTGGTCACATTGGCGACCTTTTCCAGAATCTCCGGCACAGCGTAGAAGCGCTGGAAGTACATCTCCTGACGCGCCAAATTCGACATCAACGCGCCAGAGCTTTCCAGGCTCAATAGAATGTTGCCTTTCAACTGGTCTTTGGCCCGTTGAAGTTCTTCTTCGGGGACAGCCTGCTCCTTGATGCGGCGAAATTCCTCCACCGTCAGGCGAATCACCTGCTCCGCGTTCTGCGCGGAAGTGCCAGCATACACGCACAGCGAGCCGGTATCGCGGAAGGAACTCAGCTCACTGAAGATGGAATAGGCCAGACCGCGATCTTCGCGCACATTCTGGAACAACCGCGAACTCATGCCGCCGCCGAGGATCGTGTTCAACAACGCGGCGGTATAGCGCTGCTCATCATTCACCGCCGGGGCCGGCACTCCCAGGCAAAGCTGCAATTGCTCCAGCGATTTCTTCTGCTTCGACACAATGCGCGCATGCACTTTAGGATGGTCGGATAACGGACCCAATGCAGCAGGCACCGCCGAAAGGTGCGCCAGCTTCTCGGCCACCTGCC
>JAJYGR010000238.1 GCA_021790655.1 Acidobacteriota bacterium
GTGTTGTTCTCTCGACCAAGGTCCCAATCGCGGAGCTTGCCAGCCCGAGAATCAGGTCACCTTCCCAGTGGCCCGGTATGGCCCGGTCTTCGACAGTCGCTGGCCGCTCGCTGATTAGAATCTCGGGCGTCACAAACGGCTTTCCACGATTGCGTGCCCGCTCCCTGGGAACGCGTAATGCACGCCCCGTGCGTAAGCACAGCAATGAGCTCCCGCCGAAGGGCACCTCGTCCTTGCACATACAAGGACTGGTAAATGGCTTCGTGGCTGATACGCATCGAAGTATCGTCGGGGTAATCAATGGTGAGACGTCGAGCAATCTGTTCAGGGCTCCACGCGCGGGCCCACCGTCGGTGCTTTCGCGGCCCATGGCGTCGTCCGTTCCACTGTACCACAGGGCCGGCAATCACCTTGCCATCCGGGGAAGCAACCTTGCCGGCCAACCGGTCCTGGACATAGTTACGCAATGCAACGTTGGTCAGGAGCCTCGCAAGCCTTGGGCGACGTGCTGCGCGATCGGCGTGCCACTGCGCTGTGATCGCCCGATACTGGAAGTCTCCGTTGCGCGTGGCGGCGTTGCGGCGCAACTCCCGCGAAATGGTCGACGCGGCACGTCCCAATTGCCGCGCAATCTCGCGAACGCCATCGCCGCGAACGCGCAGAAGAGCGATCTGCTCTCGCTCAGACAGTGACAAATAGCGACCTGTTGGCGGGGCTGCCGACGGTGAAAGATGCGATGGGGGCATTCCTCCGCACTCCCGAAACCATCTGCTTCCGACCGCCTGCGATACTCCAGCCCTTCGAGCCGCATCTTCGCTGGAGAGTCCATTGGCAATCATCTGCCAGAACGGCCGTCGCTCTGATCGATGAAGAACGGGCGGCCGCCCTGGTGATCGCATCTTTTGCACGTCCCGCGAGATCCGATCTTCGTTTTTTGACACCCATCACCACCTCCTATGCGGAAGTGTTGCGACGATCGATTGAATTCACCTTGCGACCCCCTGTCACTATGATGAATGAGTGCTGCGTCTCGATCGGGTTGGCGCGCGTAGAGCGCCTGCTCCAGGGCATCGAGCACGAAGTCGGTGTGCATGGAACGGCTCACGCGCCAGCCGACGATACGCCGGGCAAAGACGTCGATGACGAAGGCCACGTACACCCAGTTCTGCCAGGTCGACACGAACGTAAAATCAGAAACCCAGAGTTGGTTCGGCCTGTCCGCCCTGAACTGGCGATTAACACGATCCAGCGGACACGCTGCCTGGGTATCCGCAATCGTGGTGCGCACTGTCTTGCCGCGTCTCACCCCCTGCAATCTAAGCTTTTTCATCAATCGCTCCACCGTGCAGCGCGCCGCTGCCAGGGCTTCGCGGTTCATCTGACGCCAGACCTTGTCGGCACCGTAGACCCCCATGTTGGCGTGCCAGATGCGCTGAATCTGCGGCATCAGCACGTCATCGCGCTTGGCACGCTCACAACGCAGTGCCGGATTGCGCAGCCTCGCGGCATGGCGCCGGTAGGCAGACGGGGCGACCTGCAACGCTCTGCAGATCGGCTCGACCCCGTAAACCTCCCGGTGCTGGTCGATATAGGCGTTTATGACTTCAGTTTGCGGTCGAGCTCCGCTTGGGCGAAAAAAGCGCTGGCGGTCTTGAGGATCTCGTTGGCCCGGCGCAGTTCCTTCACCTCGCGCTCAAGCTCCTTGATGCGCGCCGTCTCCGCGGTAGTGACACCGGGACGTGCCCCGGCATCGATCTCCGTGCGCTTGACCCACTCCAGCAGGGTCTGCGGCACACAACCGATCTTGGGCGCAATCGATTCCACGGCCGCCCACAGCGACGGATACTCGCCGCGCTGTTCCAGTACCATGCGCACTGCACGTTCACGCACTTCAGGGGAAAACCTATTTGACTTGTTCATGGCTCCATTTTCTCAGATGTTGGAGCCTCCTCAAAACCCGGGGCGGTTCAGCTTCCCTTCGTGGGGATCGCTTAAGCTACTGTCCACGAATTGTTCGTCCACTTCGGAATCAGACTCAGAAAGACCTGGAACAAGGCGATATTCTGATCTGCCAAACTCCGACCGTTCAATGGCATCAACGATAGGCTGGAAGGTAACTCCGTAATCCCTCTTATTGGCATAATCCTTTGCACCATTCTCTATCTTCTTCATTCGTACCGGATCACGCAACAATTCAACAATCAATCTCGGATATTCATCCATTTGATTTGCGATTACGCAATGGTGCAAGTTGGTAACGTCAAAACCTCTAAATGCCACCTCAGTTCCAACGATAGCCTTTCCATATGCAAACGCCTCAATGGTTTTCACAGACGAACCGGTGCCACTTTGTAGAGGAATAACCACAAAAGACGCCAGTGAATATAGGGCTTGCAGAAGCTCATCGGATATACGGCCTAACTGCAAGCAATTCCGATATTTCACATCGGCTTGCGGCGAAACGCAGGCTCCAGCGATGACAAAACCTATACCTTCTCTAAGCAGCAGTTTATCTTGACTGAGTTCAGCAACCCGCTTTGCTGCGACCAAATTGGGCGGATGGACGCTTCCCACGAACAGCCCGAATTGCTCCAGCGCCAACTCGATACCTGCTGCAGCAATACGTTTATGTGCCTCACGGTGAGAGAGAACGGTAACCTTCATCACATCAACTGAGTTTGCAATAACCTGCGCCCGTACACCGTATTTTTCAAAAATCGCCCGGTCATCTTCGCTGATGACGGAAGAAAAGTTGGCGGAATTCAACGCATCCGCCTCCTGTTCAATGATCCAGCGCCTCAGTTTTTCTCGCCCAGTCTGCATCCCCAATACGTCGTGACTATTGACAACTATCGGAATTTCGTATGCTTTGGCGAACGGCTCAAAAAGTGATGCCAAAAATGGATATTCGATGACCACCGCGGATGAATGACGAAGAATTGAGTTAATAACCAATTTCGCCTTGCGCGACCTCAACCAGAACCGAAATCTATACTGGAAGTCCTCCAGGCCCATCATCCGTGGCGAAAAAAGTAGCCGCCGAATATAGTCAACCAAGTAGATGGGGTTTGAAAAGGTTGCGCCTGATTCCTCCCATCCAACAACTGTAGCGCCCTTAGGAACAACAGCTGAGGTTGATAATTGACCAAGAATGGTCACGCGCCACCCTGCCTCTATAATCTTTCTCACAACCAACGAAGAACGTACTGACGCCCCCGAGTTGTACTGAAACAGATTGTTCCACGGATAGCTAAAGCAAACATGTTTGCCACTTTCCGTCCGCGAAAGCCTTCTTTTCACAAGATGCTCGATAAAGCTCTTTCCCGAATGAAACTTGGCGGCAGCCTTGCGACCTCTCT
>JAJYGR010000251.1 GCA_021790655.1 Acidobacteriota bacterium
CTGGAATCTGCGCGAATGATTCCGCCGTATAGCCCGGCGCACTTCCTTGCTGCGTGAACTGCGCCGTTTGCTGGGAACAGGCAACCACGTTGGGAGCCACGGTGGGAAGCATCATGGAGTAGGACGAGCAATCCGTACCGATGGGACAATTTTCCAGGTTGGCAGTCAGCATGGCCTCATTGTAGGGACTCTGCGTGGGTAGCAATGGCACGGTAATGGTTGTGCCGCTTGCGCCGACCTGCTGGAGAGCATCCGCCTGCATGGCGGCAGCGGTGGGAACAGCAGGCATCAGAGTTCTCTGCGTTGCCATCAACCCTTGCAGGACACCTTGTCTCGTCCCAGGAACCAGTGGAATTTCTCCAGCAATCTGTCCAGACTGAATGCCCGTCTCCACACCTGCCGAGTACGCTACGTTTTCTCCATCGACGCCAACTGCCACCAGATCGTAGGTTCCCTGCGGCACCGGGCACAGCACAAAAGAGCCATCGGCGTTGGCTGCTGTACGCATCAGAATGCGGTCGATACCGCTCTTCGCGCTCTTTTGTTCCAGCGCAACTATGACCGATCCTCCCTTGAGTGCCGTCCCGGTGGAGGAACTGACGACCATTCCACTGATGGAGCCGCCAGTCGTCGAGACCAACCCCGCATGCACCACAGGCTTCAATTCATACCCGCCATCAGCGGCCTGCAAAATGGAGGAACAGACATCAAAATTCAGGTCGATCGAAGGTTGCTCGCCCGCGTTGATCGCCAGGCTGCCGTTGGCAATCTGAGTCACAGGAATTTCAATCCCGGTGGTCGTCTCCGCGGACAAATGCAGATCGTGCAGACTGTTGTCGCTGCGTACGACACAGTTTGCATAAGAGGCTCCGCACGCATTGTTCGATACTCTGGAAGCAGATGCGTCCCCTGTCAGAATGATGCGTACTTGCTGATAGTCCCCGACGGCGATTTGCTGGGCGATACCTAAAGATGCCAGGAAGCACTTGCTGCTGGCCTGCCCCATAAGATCGATCTGCTGCGGGGCCGCTGATAGGCCAGGAGTAAGGTCGACAAAACTCGGATCGTTCGCGGGTGCGTCCGCGCTGGTGCTGGCCTGGACATCTGCAATCGTCACGTAGACATGCGTCAAAGGGCCGCTGGGGGACTTACATGCTGCCGGATCGCTGATCACTACCGACACAGCCGTAGTCTGTGTCGGCGCATTTCCCGGATTCGGAGTTGTGTTTCCTGTATTGGTGTTCGGAGCGCTGATATTCGTAGTGGCGCCGGAACCAGAAGCAAAGGGAGAGCCGCCACTGCAACCAGATAGACAGAGCACTACGAAGGCCGCGCATGTGGGGGCAAGCGAGGAGCGCATTCAATCTCCATTATTCAAAAACAAAAATATTAAACAGGCACAAATTGGTTTTGTCGTACTTCCTGCACGCGCGATGCCAGAAATTGACATTTCGTTGCCTATGATCCCGAAACTTAGTTCTCGCGCATAGTAAATTAGTTTGTAGCCCCATTTATAGGGCAATTATGTCGTTAACTACAAAGGTTCCATTTGCAGTTTGAGTACACTTCACCCGGAAATTCTTTCCGTTCAACCTGGAAATCTTTCATGGATCGGGTACTTTTTACACGCCAGTAGGTACAACACGCGCATTCGGAAACTTTCGGCGCCTCTCTGCTACACTTCGCCTATCCCAATTACAGGAGACGCTGGCTGGATGAGACGGTCCCTTGCTTTGTTTTGCCTGATCGGCGCCACGATAAACGCAACTATGAAACTGAATGCTGCGACAACACCGAGCCATGCGAAGCGCGCGGACGCTGCAACTGTCCATGCATCCTCCCTTGTGATCGACTCTCACGCAGACACGCCGCAGCGTCTGGTGGATCAGAATTTCGATCTCGATGACCCACTCGGCGGCGGTCAGTGGAGCCTGCCAACAGCTCGCAAAGGCAATCTGGGAGCGGAGTTTTTCTCCATCTGGGTGGATCCCGATCAATACAAAGGGCATGAAGTACAGCGCGCGCTGGAACTGATCGATTCCGTGTATCAGCAGGCGGCGAGACATCCGGACCAGATGGCCATGGCGTTTTCTCCGGCAGACATTGAGCGCATTCACCGCCAGCACAAACTAGCTGCGCTGCTTGGCGTCGAAGGTGGACACGCCATCGACCGCAACCTGGGAATTTTGCGCGACTATTATCGCCTTGGCGTCCGCTACATGACTCTGACGTGGTCCAACTCCAATGGCTGGGCAGACTCCTCTGGCGACGCGGAGGACACCTCCGTCGTGCACACGAAAACCGGCCTGAGCGAGTTTGGCAAAGATGTCGTCTACCAGATGAACCGCATGGGGATGATGGTGGATGTTTCCCACGTCTCCGACAAGACCTTTTACCGCGCGCTGATCTTGACCCGCGCTCCAGTGATCGCATCCCACTCAGGCGCGCGGGCCTTGTGTGCCAGCCCGCGCAATATGACGGATGACATGCTGATTGCCATGGCGCACAACGGCGGCGTAGTGCAGGTCAATTTTTATTCCGTTTTTATCAGCGAAGCGTACCGCAAAGCCTGGAATGCGCAGGCGCCCGAACGCGCAAAGGCCAGAGAGTCTGCGCTGAACCGGGCAAAAGCCGCTGGCCAGCCCGTTCCCTACGCGGAGTACGACCGCATTGATCGTGAATTTGCGGCGAAGATTCCCCGCCCACCGTTGAGCGATCTCATCGATCAGATCGACCACGTTGCCAAAGTTGCCGGAATCGACCACGTCGGCCTGGGATCGGACTTCGATGGGGTATCCTCTCTGCCAGCAGGGATCGACTCGCCTGCGGACCTGCCAAAGATCACCGCAGCTCTGATGGCGCGTGGCTATACGGCGGCCGACATGCGAAAAATTCTCGGCGGGAACATGATGCGCGTGTTCGGTCAGGTGGAGGCGGTTGCGAAAGACATGCAGGCCAACGCGCCAGAGACCCGGCCACGCATCCTCCAGAGCCAGCCAGGGGAGTAGGTGCGGTTGAGGTCGGCAGCCTGGCGCTTTCGGAATTACAATACAAAGTGATGTTTTCCCCGATGTATCGCGTCGCTCTCCTCTTTTCGGTGATCACGTTTGGCCTCGCTGCCTATGCGCAGCAAGCCACGCCGTCGCAGTCGGAAACCCAGCAACAGCCGACCACGCCTCCAGCCGCTTCGCAGAAAGACGCTCTGCCTGACGATCCTTCGACGACTGCGCATATCGTTCCTCCATTGGAACCCGAGGGGCCTACCGCCGTGCTCGACACCACCATGGGCCGCATGGTTTGCCGCCTTTATTCCAAGGAAGCGCCGTTGACCGTGGACAATTTTGTAAGCCTGGCA
>JAJYGR010000239.1 GCA_021790655.1 Acidobacteriota bacterium
ATGCCGTGCGTTTTCCCGGTGCTGTTCATCAAGGGACTGTCGCTGGTTCAGTCCTCCGGAGACGAGCGCAATCGGCTGCGCGCGCACGGCGCGGTGTATACGTTGGGCATTCTTGTGTCCTTCTGGGCCATCGTCGCGCTGCTGTTGCTGCTGCGCGCGGGCGGCAGCCATCTCGGCTGGGGATTCCAATTTCAGTCGCCGTACTTTGTCGCCTTCATGGCACTGCTGCTGTTTTTTCTCGGTCTCAGTCTGGCGGGTCAGTTTGAGATTGGTCTTTCTGCCACCAGCGTCGGTGGAGAACTGGCACAGCGCAGCGGCTACAGCGGCAGCTTCTTTACCGGTGTGCTGGCCACCGTAGTGGCGACTCCCTGCACAGCTCCGTTCATGGGCGCGGCCATTGGCTTTGCGTTGTCGCAGAGTGCTGGCGTCACCTTCGCCGTATTCACAGCTCTTGCGCTTGGACTGGCTGCGCCGTATGTTCTGCTGACCTTACAGCCAGCATGGACGCGCATCCTGCCTAAGCCGGGCGCATGGATGGAATATCTCAAGCGGGCGGTCGCCATCCCGATCTTCGCCACTGTCATCTGGATGGTCTGGGTCTTCGCGCAGGTGGTGGGTGTCAATGGCGTCGCGGCGCTGCTTGCCGGGATGCTGATCACGGCCATCGCCGGATGGGTCCTTGGACACTGGCCTGCGAAGTGGGGTTCCGCCATCGTGGCGATCTTTCTGCTCATCTCCGCCATTGCGTTGCCCAGCATTGCTGCAAAGAAATTTCCCGCAGCTACCGATGCAAGGAGTACAGCGTCCGCCGACGGTTCTGGATGGCAGCCCTTCAGCCCACAGAAGCTTGCCGGCGATCGCGCGCAAGGTAAAGCGGTTTTTGTAGATTTTTCCGCAGCCTGGTGTCTCAGTTGTCAGGTGAACGAGCGCGTCGTACTCGACCGACCCGATGTGGAAGAAGCGTTCCGCAAGAGTGGAGTCGTGATGATGCGCGCCGACTGGACCAATCATGACGACACGATCACGGCAGCTTTAACGCAATTGGGACGCAGCGGTGTGCCTACCTATGCGTTGTACTCCGGCGGCCCAGACGCCGCCCCAAAGTTGTTGCCGGAGGTACTGACTCCGGGGATTGTGTTCGATGCGCTCAAGCAACTCCATCGTCCATCTGCACCTTCATAGGAGTCAGATCGGCGGAGAGTTGGCTACAGTTCCGCCCACGCGCTTTTGCCAGATAGAGGGCTGCATCTGCGGCCTCGAGCATTTCCATGGCCGACTCGTTGGCGCTTGGTCGTGTGGAGCACACTCCTATGCTCAAAGTGACGAACTTACCCGCAGTCGAGTCCTCGTTGGGTATCTTCAGGGCCTGGATGGAAACGCGCATTGCCTCGGCGACCCTGAGAGAGCCTTCCGCATTCGCGCCCGGCAAAACGATCGCAAATTCTTCACCACCGTATCGCGCGATAAAGTCTCCCGGACGTCGTATTTCCTCAACCAACGTATTGGCCAGTTTACGCAGGCATTCATCCCCTGCCGTATGTCCATACCGGTCATTCAACATCTTGAAGCAATCCACATCCACCATCAGCAGAGCAATGGGACGCCTGGTCCGCGCAGCGCGTTTCCACTCGGCAATAAATGTCTCCTCGAAGTACCGCCGGTTGAAAACGCCCGTCAGAGCGTCCTGAATGGAAAGCGTCCTCAGTTCATCGATCGATGCCTGAAGCGCACGATACTTTTTCCTGTCGAGGAATGCCGTCACCAGCGCTCCCAGCAGTCCCAGGCATGTCGTCAGCACCACCCCGGCCAGGCCAAGTGTCGTCACCCGCACCGTGTCCTTGGAATCGTAGATCATCCCTCCCGGAAAGAATGTCACAGCGCTCATGGCGGTATAGTGCATCGCGGCAATGCCGCAGCCCATCAGCACGGCCCCGGCCATGCGCAACCATTCCTGCTGCGCCGGATTGTTCCGCATGTAAAAGGAGATCCACAGCGCCATGTAAGAGAAAACTACGGCCACGATGATGGACAGCGCCACCACCGGTGGAGAATAGCGGTGCATCGCGCTCGATCGCATGGCGGCCATGCCGATGTAATGCATGCCGCCAATACCACCACCCATCAGCAGACTGCCGATTGCCAGTTGCGGCCAGCCCATCCGTTCTCGGCTGACGAGCGCTAGCGCAACTGCCGAGGCAAACACTGCCAGCCCCAGCGAAGCCAGGACAGTTGGGACATAATAGACGACCTCGACGGGTAGCTGGACTGCCAGCATTCCCAGGTAATGCATGGACCAGATGCCCAGCCCCATGGCTGAGGCGCCACCGCTCAACCATGCCAGCGACCGCGCTCCTTTGGACGACGCCACCCGCTCGGCAAAGCTGAAAGCTCCGTAGGAGGCAATGATCGACATGGCGATTGACGCCGCCACCAGCCAATGCACGTATTTGACTACAAAAGGGTTCATGCTCAATTTGCCCGCAGAGCGCCCGCCACGAAAACCTCCAGATGTCTGTATTTCAGCCAATGCTGAACTGTTATGTTTATGTTGAATGCTAGCGCGATTTCGTCAACAGGTCTCACAAAATAGACGCATAGTCAGCAGTCGGGTTGTGTGTTGTATCAAATCGGGAAAGTCTTGTTGCAAGTGCGGCGGTTGGGCCGACGATCTATGTTCGATTGCGCTTTCGGATGTTGGCAATCTCTTCCATGCGCTGTTGCAGCATCTTTTCGCGGCCCCGGTCGGTGGGCTGGTAATACCTGCGTCCAATCAGCCCCGGTGGAAGGCATTCCATGTCGGAGACGGCCCCGTGTTCGTCGTGCGCGTAGCGATAGCCCTTGCCGTAGTCGAGCGATTCCATCAACCGTGTCGGCGCATTGCGCAGATGCAGCGGCACCGGCTCGGCGCGGGTCTGTTCCACATCGCGAGTCACAGCTCCATAAGCCGTGTAGAGCGCGTTCGACTTGGGCGCAAGCGCGAGATACGCCGCGGCCTGTGCCAACGCCAGATCGCCTTCCGGCGAGCCGAGAAAATCCATGGCGTCGCGCGCGGACAGCGTCAGGTTCAGCGCCTCCGGCGCGGCGAGACCGATGTCTTCCACCGCCATGCGCACCAGCCTGCGCGCCAGGTACATGGGGTCTTCGCCGGAGCGCAACATGCGCGCCAGCCAGTACAGCGCCGCGTCGGGGTCGCTATTGCGGATGGACTTGTGCAGCGCGGAGATCAGGTTGTAATGCTCTTCGCCGCTCTTGTCGTAGAGCAGGGTCTTTTGCTGCAACGCATCGCCCAATAGTTTGCTATCTAACTGCTCAACGCCCAGGCTAGCGGCGAGTCGAGTTGCCGCCTCCAACGCGTTGTAAGCGCGGCGAACATCTCCGTTGGCGTAGCTGGCAATCATGTGCAACACATCGTCCCCGGCGGTGATGCCGAATCCGCCCAGCCCGCGCTCCTTCTCTGCAAGCGCATTCTGCACCAGTTGAAGAATCTGTTCGTCTGTCAACGCTTCCAGCACATACACGCGGCAGCGGGAGAGCAGCGCGGCATTCAGTTCAAAGGAAGGATTTTCTGTCGTCGCGCCGATCAGCCGGATGGCCCCGCGCTCGACGTAAGGCAGAAATGCGTCCTGCTGGCTGCGGTTGAAGCGATGAATTTCGTCGATGAACAGAATGGTCCGCATTCCTGAGGACGCGGCTGTGTCGGCCTCGCTCATTACCTGCTTGATTTCTTTAATGCCGCTGACGACGGCGGAAAATTCAATAAATGTGGCCTGCGTGGTGTGGGCAATGATCTTCGCCAATGTTGTTTTCCCCACACCCGGCGGACCCCACAAGATCATGGAATTGGCATCGTCGCTTTCCAGTTGCACGCGCAGCGCTTTTCCCGGCGCCAAAAGATGTTCCTGACCCACGAACTCTTCTAAGGTTCGTGGACGCATTCGCTCGGCAAGGGGCCGCTGACGCAGATCGGTCTGCGTGTCCGGCTTGGCATAACTGGGATCGCCCGGCATTCCATCGAACAGGCTCATAGTTGGTTCCCAGCGAATTGAGTAGCTGTGTGGGCGCGCTGCTTTGAGGCTTCATACAGCAGGATCGATGCGGCGACGGCGGCGTTGAGAGACTCGACCGGACCGGGACACGGTATCTGAATGCTGCTTGTACAGTAAGCGCGGACCTCATCGGTAATCCCCGAACCCTCATTGCCGATGACCAGCGCGACGCGACCGCGCAAGCTTGCTTCGCCAACTGAGATTCCATTCTGCGCAGCGCAAGCGTATATATGAATTCCTTTTTCCTGAAGACGCTCAAGCATCGTTACATCTTCCAACTGGACCACCGGAAGCCGAAAACACGAGCCAGCGGAGGCGCGCAGCACCTTCTGGTTCCACGTGCTGACAGTTCCGGGCGCGAGCAGAACGCCGCTCGCCCGAAATGCTTCCGCAGTGCGAAGAATGGTCCCAACATTGCCGGGGTCCTGCAATCCGGCAAGGACGATCAGCAAAGGATGTGATTCCTCCAGCAGCGATTTCAATGACCACTGCGGAGCCTCGACCAGAGCGGCAACGCCTTGCGGAGATTCCGTCACGCACGCGTGGTCGAACGCATCGGGGGCAACCAGGAAGTGCAGTGTGTCTCCAACAGCCGCGAGGGCCACCGCCGGCGCGCGGCTTTGTCGCATATCTTGCCGCACAAAGATACTGTGGATGCGCAAGTCACTGCGCACAGCTTCCTCAAGAAGATGCACGCCCTCAATGGCGATCAAGCCGTCGTTGGCCCAGCCAGCACGCAGGAAGCGCTTGCGCAGGTCCTTCAGGCGGGCATTTTGACGGCTGTCGATCGTTTCGTAAGGGATTGCTGCCTGTGGTTGCGACATACATCGCGATTTTACGCTGGGCGGCGGTATGTTTTCCGAGACCGCGATTTTGGACTGCTTACACCGCAGCGACCGGTTATCATGGTGCAAGCTCGAAAGTACACTGTTGCTCCTCGCAGTTCTTCGGGACAAGTTCCTGCTTTTGGAGAGACCAGTTTGTCAGCGGAACTATTGCGCGTAGATCCGGATGAGCCAGAGCCGGAAAAAATCGAATACGTTGTGCGTTGCCTGCAGTCTGGCAGCGTGGTCGCGCTGCCCACCGATACCTTTTATGGGTTGGCGGTAGATCCCGTAAATCTGCACGCCGTCGATCAGATTTACGACCTGAAAATGCGGATGCGCCATAAACCCCTCTCTTTGCTGCTGTCGGACGTAGCGCAGGCCTATGAGATTGCGCGCAATCTGGATGTGCAGTTCGACCGCCTGGTGGAGCGCTTCTGGCCGGGGCCGCTCACGGTCATTGTGCGGGCAGGCACGCGGCTGCCGCTACGGGTCACTGCCAACACTGGCAACGTTGCGCTGCGCTTGCCGGATGCGGCGATCCCGCGCGCTGTGGTGCGATGCCTTGGACTGCCGGTGACGGCGACCTCGGCCAATGTCTTGGGCGCGCCCGAGTGTACACACGCTTTGGGCGTTCGCGATCAACTCGGCGACCGCATCCCCCTGATCGTCGATGGAGGTCCCACCGCGCGGAGTCTTCCGACCACGATTGTCGATCTCTCCGGAGCGCCGCGCATGTGGCAGGTCCTGCGTGAGGGGGCGATTCCGACCCATGAAATTGCCCTTACGCTACAGTAATTGCGAATTGCGACAGGGAATGGGGACTGCGGACATGCGCGACAGGCAAACCCGCGATAGCCAAGTGGAAGGGCCGCATAGGAGCATCGGGAATGCGCAGCCCGCCGACACGCTGCGCCGGATCCTGTATCGACTCATACCCGTCGTGCTGCTCATCGCGCTGCTGGCCGCGGGCAGTTGGTCCTGGTGGCTCTTCCTGCAGATCCGCCATACCGCCTCGCATGACCAGGCAGGGCCAGCGGATGCCATCGCCGTCTTCGGCGCAGCCGAGTATAACGGGCGGCCATCTCCCGTGCTGAACGCGCGACTGGAACATGCGCTGGATTTGTATCGGCGTGGATTGGCCCCGACGATCATCACCCTGGGTGGCGGCAGCGATCCTCAAACCAGTGAGGGAGGCGTCGGCAGAGATTTTTTCCTGACCCACGATGTTCCCGACGATCGCATCGTTGCGGAGACGACCAGCAGCGATACCGAAGAATCTGTGGAAAGGCTGGCGGCGATTGCCAGGGAAAATCATCTGGAAACAATTTTGATCGTCAGCGATGGGACCCATCTGTTTCGCATTCAGCAACTCTGTGCGGCGCAGGGCCTGCGCGTTCTGCTCTCTCCGCGAGAAACCGGACGGTCGGTCAGCGACCTGGAGATGGCTGAACGCTACCTGCACGAGATGGCGAGCTACACATTATGGCGAATGCATCTGCACTGACCCGCTCTCAGTGCAGCAGTAGCGGCCCGAAGATGACAGCCAGCAACGCGCTGAAGCTAGTCGAGAAAAAATTGATGGCGTCGTTGCCCAGCAGATGCTTCCGTTCCAACGTTGCGCCCAGCCAGCTATCGAGGAAAATTCCGGCCACGCCTGCCAGCCAACAGAACAAGGCTTGTTGCGTTCTCAGTCCCATGCAAATCCCCGAAACGGCAGCCACCACAGCTCCTCCTGTGCATCCGGAGAGCGTCCCGGCGACACTCATTCCACCGTCAGTTCCTGGCGAAACAACTTGACCGCTGGTCAGCAGAATGGTTTTCCCCTGGATGGCCTGGCCGATTTCCGATGACATGGTATCGGCGGTGGCCTCCACAAAGGCAGATGTCACGGCCAACATTTCAATCGTATGCAGCCGTGACGACGCCCCACTATAGGCAAAAATAGCCGCAGCCAACGCGGCAGCTCCAAGGTTTGCGCAAACCTGCGCTGCATTGCGCCCGGTCCTCGCCTCCGCCAGTCCTAGCTGCTCTTTTTTGTTTCTACGGAAGCGGGTTGAAAAGAGTGTCAGCAGAAGCAGCGCGATCAGCGGGAGGAACGCGGTCTGCCACCAAAAACCATCCGGTTGGCGCACAGTTCCCAGGTACAGCGTTGCTGCGATCAGGCCTCCAGCGGCTGCCGCGTGTGCGGTGGCGGAGCGGACGAGCCAAACCAGAAGAGCAAAAATGAAGGAAATTCCCAACCCGAGAAAATTGGCGTGGGTGGGTCCGAGCCGGACAAGTATGTAGGCCAGAAAGATAAGACACGGTAAAAGTGTCAGGCCGGTTATGGCGAACGATTGCCGGGGATGGGTCACGACCCGCATGTGGTGGCATCCTTTCTGAATGGATCATAAAACGTACGCGAGCTGGGATTGTCCGTCGCTTGCCGCAGAGAAAAAATGGGCCAGCGAAATGCCCGTAAAATGTGGTTCCCGAAGCGGAAAGATTCACGTGCTGACCCGAAAGCATCGGCGCTGATTTACAATCGCCATAGCTTCAATTTACTGCTGGGAACTATGGGGTATTCACGAGTGTTGTCAGGTTTTGGGCGTCGACGCCCATGGGTGCTAGTGGGATCTGTTCTAGTATTTGCTTCCATGCTGGGCTGTGGTGATATCTACCGTCCAATCGTTACGAACGTACCTCCCGTGCAGCCTGCGTCTCAACCGACCAAATACGCGGTCGTGATTTCCTGCGGCAGCAGCACGAACATTTCTACGTCAATTATTGACCAGGTGTGTGCTAGCAGCACCACTCCAGGTCTGGCCTCGCTGATTGATTTTTCAGGCGACACACTGATGGTCCGTGTCAATCTGGGAAATGGTCCCCGTTGGTTAGGGCTCGGTACGACTGGACTCACTTCCTACATTCCCAATGCGGACGGTACGATCAGTTCCTTTTTCAATTCGACGTCGACAGAAACCAATAACGTAAACACCAGCACGCTTTTGTCGGATGCGGCCCCAAACACACTCTTAAAGACGTCGAAGTATTTATACGTTTCGCAGCCCGGTCGCAGTTCCATCGCGGTCATGAGCAATGCGGGCGGCGTCCCCAACGTGATTCTGGAAGTGCCCATCAGTGATCCGCAGGCGCCACAGGTACAGCAAAATCCAGTGAATCTGGTCGGCAATGCCAGTACCCAGAGAATTTACGCGATTGCTCAGGGGCCAGAAGCGGCAAATTGCCCCAGCTCGGGAAACGTGGGAAGCGTAACGGCGATTGAAACCACCACGAATACCATTTCCAATGTATTCAGATCGACTTCGACTCCTATCGCCTATACGGGCGTTTGTCCCATTTACGGCGTGATGTCACAGGACAACCGTCGCGCGTTCATTCTGAATCAGGGCAGCGGTACGGTGACGGTGATTGACAGCCAGCAGAACGAGATTGACAAAAACCCCAACCTGGCCAACGGAAACATTATCGTCGGTCAGGGACCGGTCTGGGCCGATATTTACAACACCGGCGCAATTCTCGCTGTGGTCAACTCCCAGTCGAACACTCTTAGCCTGATCAATATCAGCACGGACTCTTTCGGCAACGATACGCCGAACTTCGGCCAGACGATTGCTACTGTACCGGTCGGGAACGATCCTACGTCCGTGTCGGTTTTGCAGGACGGCACACGCGCCTATGTTGCGAATACCGGCGATGGGACGGTCAGTGTCGTCAGCCTGATCAGTAACACTGTGTTGAAGACCATCCCGTTACCCCAGGAGCCATGTCAGGCGACAAACCCCAGCGTCCTTTGTCCCGTTCATCCAATCTCCATTGCTGCTACCACCGGCACTCCGCTTGGCAAAGTTTATGTGGTCTCGCCAGATACCAATGTGTTGACGATTCTGCGGACGGACAACGACACAATCTATGAAAATCTGGGCTTGACGGGCAATGGCATACAGGTGCGCGTCACAGCTCCGTAGCTACGGTCAACCTCCATGGTGCTCTTTTGCGTTCGACGGATGATGGCGTAACGTTTCGCCTGGATAAAGCATTGGTGGAGCGAAAACTGGCGCAGACCCGCACCCGCGCGCAGGAACGTATTCGCGACGGCCAGGTCACAGTTGATGGCGAAGTTGTTCGCAAAACTGGGTCCCTCGTCCATGCCGATCAAAGAATTGAACTCCACGGCGAGGAATTGCCTTTCGTCAGTCGCGGAGGTCTGAAGTTGGCCGCCGCGCTGGATCACTGGAAGATCGACCTTACCGGACGTCATTGCCTGGACATTGGCATCTCCACTGGAGGCTTTACCGACTGTATGTTGCAACGGGGAGCGCTTGGAGTGGTCGGTATCGACAGCGGACATGGTCAATTGGCCGCGCAGCTTCGAAATGATCCTCGAGTGCAACTCCTGGAACGGACGAATGCCCGCTATCTTTCGTCCTCGCTCCTGCCAGAGTGCATCCGTTTCCTGGCGATGGATGTATCTTTTATTGCAGCTTCTCTCGTATTGCCAGCGGTGATCGCAGCCGCTTTCCGGCCCACAGGGCAGCACGCATCCATACCTGCGAGAGAAGCCGTTGTGTTGGTCAAGCCTCAATATGAGGCAGGCCGGGAATTTGTAGGCAAACACGGCCTGGTTCGGAGCGACGCTGCTCACCAGTTGGCCATTCAGCGGGTGAGGGAGACGGTGTGCTCCCTTGGCGCGCGCGCCACCCAGGTAATCGAATCGCCCATTGCCGGTGCTGAAGGAAATCGTGAGTTTTTGTTGTACGCTCAGTTCTGAGGACAACGCATGCGACTGATTGCCATCATATCCAAGCCGCAGAAGCCAGAATTGGCAACGGTCCTTCCGGAGCTGGCCATCTGGCTGAAGCGGCGTGGGTTTGAGCCCATTCTTGACCCCATCAGCGCAAGCTACATGGGTTCTGGTGAAACCGTACCCCGCCATCTGATGCACCTGCACGCGCCCGAGCTGGTAATCGTGCTTGGCGGGGATGGCACCCTGCTGGCCGCGGCCCGTGCTTTTGCGCGCACCCAGACGCCTATTCTCAGCGTCAACCTCGGGTCGCTGGGGTTCTTAGCGGAAGTGCCACTTGCGGAAATGTATCCCACGCTTGAATTGTGGTGTCAGGACGGGTGCGGCGAAAATGGCTGCGCCATGGATGAGCGTGCCATGCTGCACGTCGAAGTGCGCCGTGAAGGATTGGTGCATCACGAATTTGAAGCCCTCAACGACGTCGTCATCACCAAGGGAACCATTGCCCGCATGGTGAACATTCTGGTCCGCATGGGCGGTCAGAATGTAGCGCAGTTCCGAGCCGACGGTGTGATTGTATCGACCCCTACCGGTTCGACGGCATATAACCTCGCGGCCAACGGGCCCATCCTCGCGCCGGACATCGATGGCATGATTATCACCGCTGTCTGTCCCCATCAACTCACAGTGCGCCCGCTCGTCGTCCGCGGGGATGCTGAGATTACTTTGAGCATCGAGGGTGTACCGGAGCAGGTATTTCTGACAGTCGACGGGCAGGAAGCGATTGAACTGCGGCTTGGGGATGAACTGTACTGTTGCCGGTCCCAATACATCATCCGACTCTTGCGGATGCGGAGTAATAGCTTTTTCGATGTGTTGCGCGCCAAGCTGAAGTGGGGCGAGATCTAAGCCCCTCTTGCAAGACCCCATACGCGCGGCCCGGGACAATTCCGGCTCTTGTCATCTCGCCGGAGGGAAAACCCTCCATCTCAAAATTGCATGTATGCAACCATTCCCACAGCGTTTTCAGGTCAAGTGTTAACAAAATTTGGGGTGCCCAATCCTTTGTGCGTCCTTTGCACAAAGGATTGGAGAGCGAGACTCTTTCCCCGACAGAAAATGCTGTAGAACGCTATTTCAGTAGCTCATCTACCAGAATGTTTGCTTTGTTGGCGAGCGTCTGCGCGCCGATCAGATCATTCATGTTCAATGCCTGCTTTGCCTGAGTGAGAAATGAATAAACCTGTGCGAGCGCATCCTTGTGTGCTTGCTGTTGCGCGACGGAAAGATTTTTTACGCGTGCTTCCGTTGATTCGATCAGTTGTCGAGTCTGTTCAATTTGTTTGGGGCTGGTGTTGGTATCTTCTCCGGAAAGCTGGCCAATCGGAGAACTTCCAGTGGCTGGCAGCGGTTTGACTCCAGGGGTCTCCGAATTTCCAGGCGCGGAACTGGCAGGTGCAGTCTGTGGCTTGTGATGTTGACGATGACGGGCGTGTGTCTTTTTCTTCTTGGTGGAGGGAACTGGTTTTTCTACAGGCGCAACCGGAGGCGCCGGCGCAGGTTTTTCAACTACGACACTAGGCAATGCGAGTGGCGGCAGCGGCGGCATTGTGCTGATGATGGGCGGTTGCGCCTGAGGCGTGGGGAGCACTTGCACGCGTCTGCGATGGCAGCCAGTGATGGCGATACTCAGCAGAAGTGATACATACAACAGGCGCAAATGCTTCATTCGGCACCTTGCAGTTTCTTTATCGGCATTGACGTCACTTTAATCCGCTAACCGGTCGTCTATTTTTTTCGGATTCGTGTATTGATCCGAATCACTGACCTGCTGGCGGCTAACCATGATTGATCTGCAAAACCGTTTTCGTTTCCGCGGTAGAGGCCACTGGTACGCGGAGCGTAAACTGCGTGCCGACACCCAACTCTGATTCTACTTGAATCGAGCCGTTGTGCAGTTGTAGGATGCGATATGTCATCGCCAGGCCTATTCCCGTGCCATCCCGTTTGGTCGTGAAATAGAGGTTGAAAATGCGGTCGAGAATGTCACGCGGAATCCCACAGCCATGGTCCCGAATTCGAATCTTTGCCTCATGTCCATGCTGTATAAGGTCCACGCGTACCTCTCCACCATTCGACATGGCCTGTGCGCCATTCAACAGCACGTTCAGCAGCGCCTGTTGGATCAAATCTGCATCGACGCGTGCATACACGGGCTGGTCCGGCATGATGCTAACCACCTGGACGGAACGCTGTTCCAGGTCCGGCGCGGCCAGGGTCAGCACGGAAGTAACTACGGACCGTAGATCGTGGACGATCAGGTCAAGTTCTACTGGGCGGGAAAAGTCAATCAGGGTCTGTACCACCCGGTCGAGCCGCCGGATTTCATTCTGGATCACATCCACATGACGTTCCGCGCCCTTGTCCCGTCGGGCCAGCTTTTCACGAAGCAACTCCAGGTGTACCACGATTGCGTTGATGGGATTCTTGACCTCGTGCCCCACACCGGAGGTGAGTCTGCCCAAATCCGCCAGCCGGCGCGATACCTCCAGCTCATTTTCAATCTGGCGCATGGATTCACTGTCGTGCAAGGTGAGGAGGGCGCCTAAAGTTTCCGACGGTCTTTCCGCATCGTCGTTCTGAATATAGTCCAGCGAGACCTGCATGCGGCGGCCAGTTTCGGTCATAACTTCTTCCTGCAGGAGGATGACCCGAGCATTGAAAGCTCGACGGACCACCTTGCCTAGTGCGGAATGGCGGTCGAAGATGTCATGCAATTCCATTCCCAGCATCTGCTGGCGTGTCAGCCCAAGGAAGTGCTCCACAGAATCGCTGACCATGACCACGCGCGCGTCACGTGTGAACAGCATGACGCCGTCCTGCAAGTTTTCCAGCACCTGGTTCAAATTTTCCTGGAGAGCTGTGAAGACCTCTTCCACGCTGCGCATCCGCTGGCCCATGCGGTCAATCTTGCTGGATACGCGGGAAACTTCATCCGATGAGATGGTCGCCAGCGATCCTGAAGAGGGATGTGGCTCTGCCAGAACAAACTGGTCCAGTCGATCGCTGATGAGCTGTAGCGGGCGCAGCGCCATGTTGGAGAGGAGAGCAGCCAGAAAAATCGTGAGCAGGATAGACAGTAAAAGAATGATGAATTCCGTACGGAGCCACGGAGCCAACTGGCTGCGCAGAAACGTGGTCCGCACCCCGACCCGAACGGTAAGAAAAGGAGCGCGATTCAGGTCCAGCCCGGCATCCACGGCATACACAGTGGGAGGCCCAAAAATAATACGAAACTTGCGCCATGCCGTTTCTTTTTGCAGCGATATAAATGTCGGTTCGTCCGGCAAATATCGCCCTTGATACAGCGGGTCTGTGCTAAGTAGAATTTTGCCCTTGTTGTCGGCAATATTGATGTCGTAAATCGTAGGCGCGTAGCGAATGAATGAGTTCAGCGTGAGCTGGAGGGCAACATCGTTTTGCAGCGTGCGCGTAAGAGCTTCATCCAGCGCGTTCGGATCATTGGGGGGCAGCGGTACGTTGACGAGACCGTGTTCGATTGCGCCACGCACTGCCAGTAACACTTGATGGGCCGCAATATCGTTGTGCTGGTAACTCTGCTGAATGCGCTCGGAAAGCAGTTGCGTCAAATACAAAATGGACAGGGCAATGACCATGGCCGAAACCATGCAGGTGATTGCCAGTACGAGCTTGATGCGGATTCTCATGGCGCATGTTGGATCGTTAAGTGCTGGCTGATCGTCGGACGCTCGCTATGGAGTGGATTTGATTCTCAAATTCCAAGTGGACAACGCGCAATGTCTTTTTACGATGCATTCCATCCATGTACTGGCAATCGTGGGACGCTCAGTTGCTGGTGTCAGCCGAGCTGCCATACTCTTTCAGCTTATTGTGCAACGTTTTCAAGCTGATGCCTAGAATTTCCGCCGCGCGCGTCTTGTTGTTTCCGGTGGACTTAAGCGTGCGAAGAATCAGCTGCTTTTCCGCCTCGTCAACCGTGGTTCCCACAGGCATCCGCACCTGCTGCGAGTCACTCGCGGATGTGCTGCGGACAATGCCGAATCCCGGCGGCAGATGCTGCCGTCGTAAAGAACCTTTACCGCACAAAACAATGGCGCGTTCCAGCACATTGCGCAACTCGCGTACATTCCCCGGCCATTCGTAGGCCTCAAAGTCCTGCATCAGGGTCGGCTCGATGCCACTGACGCTGCATCCATGACGCTCATTCATCGCGCGGACCATGGCTTCTGCGATCAGTGGGATGTCTTCGCGATGCTCGCGCAATGGAGGCATATCAATATTGAATACGTTCAACCGGTAATAAAGATCGTTGCGCAGATGTCCGTCGGCAATCGCTGCCAGTGGGTCTTTGTTGGTCGCCGCCAGGACGCGCACGTTGATCTGCGTTTCCACTTTGCTGCCCAGGCGCCGCAGCGTACGGTCTTCCAATACGCGCAGCAGCTTGGCCTGCGTGGCAATCGGCATTTCGCCGATCTCATCCAGCAGCAGCGTGCCTTCTTCCGCCAGTTCGAAGCATCCGGCGCGGCGTTCCACAGCGCCAGTAAATGCGCCACGTTCATGGCCGAAGATCTCGCTCTCAATCAGGGTTTCCGGAATCGCGGCGCAGTTGACCGCTACAAATGGCTTACTGCTGCGCCCGCTCAAATCATGCAGCGTACGCGCCACAATTTCCTTGCCCGTTCCACTTTCTCCCGTAATCAAGACCGACACGTTGTTGGGAGCAATGCGTTCAATCAGGCTGAAGATTTCCTGCATCTGGCTGGATTTACCAACCAAAGAACCGAGCACCCCAGTTTCTTCGGCCCGGGGACGGGCGCTTGCGATGACGCGCTCCGCCTTCTGTTGCGAACTGGCGCTGGAGAGCAGTCGTTTGAGGCGAATGGGATCTACCGGTTTCTGGATGTAATCGAATGCCCCCATCTTCATGGACTCAACGGCGCTCTCAATGCTGCCTTGCGCGGTAAGCATGATGACGGCAAACTTTTGTTCCAGCTCGCCGAGGTGTCCGAGAAGGGTCAAGCCATCCATCCGAGGCATTTTCAGGTCGGAAACAAGAATGGTCGGCTGCCAATCCTGCACGCGCTCCAGCGCTTCCACGCCGTCCTGCGCCACTTCCGTAGAATAGCCCCAGCCGGAAATGAGTTCTGCCAGGCCCATGCGGGCATTCGGTTCGTCTTCGACAATCAAAACTTTCTGGTTTACTTGCTCGTCCATAGGTGGGTATTGCATCCGACCGCCTACGCAGCGCTGTCGGGTGGAAGCCGCTGCGGTAAGTTTCTTCCAGGCAGCGTGGCTACACTGTCCTGTTTGTACCATGCTTCGCTCTTGCCGCATATAGGTCGAACGTTGGGGCGCGGAAGCTTCCGTTTGGCGCAAATTGGCAAGGGTGGGTATTTTTGAAAAAGCGACGCGACTAGGGCACCTGCGGGCGTGTGCCTCGATGTATCCTAATGGATACTATGGAACATGAGATTTCCTGCCGTGAGCTTCAAAAGAACTTAAATGACCATTCCGCTGGGATTGTCTCCGATAGCTTTTGCCTGCTGGATGTTCGTGAGCCGTGGGAGGCTGCTCTGGCCACCATCCCCGGCTCCCGCCTGCTCCCCATGGGCGACGTGCAGTCCCGCGCGCATATGGAACTGAATCCGGACGCTCACATCGTCGTCTATTGCCATCACGGCAGTCGTTCGCTCAGCGTGGTAATGTGGTTGCGCGAGCAGGGCTTTCCGGAGACGCAATCGCTTTCTGGCGGCATTGATGCGTGGTCGGTCCAAATCGATCCCGCCATCGCGCGGTACTGATTCGTCGGATCGCGCAACAGCTTGATTCTCGGAGAACATCCATGTCGAAACTCGCTCTGCAATTTGCGCGGGACAACCAGCAGCGTTTTCTCGATGAACTCAAAGACCTGCTGCGTATTCCGTCTGTTTCCACGCTGCCAGAACATGCTGGTGACGTTCGCCGTGCCGCCGAGGTCCTGACCCACGAACTGCGCCGCATCGGCCTGGAGAACGTCGAACTGATAGAGACTCAAGGGCATCCTCTGGTCTATGCCGACTGGCTGCACGCTCCCGGCAAGCCAACCTGCCTTTGCTACGGCCACTACGATGTGCAGCCGCCCGATCCATTGGATGAGTGGGTCAGTCCTCCCTTTGAGCCTACCGAGCGCGACGGCAATCTTTATGCCCGTGGCGCCGTCGATGA
>JAJYGR010000240.1 GCA_021790655.1 Acidobacteriota bacterium
CGCTCGTTTGCGTACTACGATACAACCGGGCATCGATGGGCAGTAGACCCCGGAAAGTTCATCATCTATGCGGGGGACTCTTCGGTAAATGTGCCCTTGCAGAAATCGATCATCCTGCACGCTCAGGCGAACTCTTCCACGCCGAAACAGCGCGTTACATTCAAGCGAAAGCCAGAAACGAGTAGGCTTCTTAATTATGAGTAGCAATGCATTTCACGTGATGACGAAGCCGGTGGGTCCGATCTGCAATCTGGACTGCAAGTACTGCTTTTACCTGGAGAAGGAAAATCTTTATCCAAATGTCTCGAAGTGGGCCATGCGCCCCGAGGTGCTGGAATCTTACGTCCGGCAATATATCGATGCGCAGCCAACTGAGGTCATCAATTTTGCCTGGCAGGGCGGCGAACCTACCTTGCTGGGCGTGGATTTCTTCCGCAGGATTGTCGAGCTACAGAAGAAGTATGCGAACGGCAAGCAGATAGAAAACGCATTCCAGACCAACGGCGTTTTATTGGATGATGCGTGGGGACAGTTCTTCGCGGAAAACAAGTTTTTGGTCGGACTTTCGATCGATGGCCCGGAACATCTCCATGATGCCTATCGGGTAGATAAAGGGGGCAAGGGGAGCTTCCGGCGAGTCGTGGCCGGTATGGAGACCCTCAAGCGGAATGGTGTGCCGTTCAATACTCTGACGACCGTTCATCGCGCAAATTCCTACCATCCGTTAGAGGTTTACCGTTTCCTGCGCGAACAGGGCAGCGGGTATATGCAATTTATTCCGATCATTGAGAGGAAGACATCCCAGACCACTCGCGATGGGCTGACGCTGGTGCTGCCAACTTTTACCGAAGATGCGCGGGTCACGGAATGGTCGGTTGAGCCGGTGCAGTTCGGCAAATTTCTGTGCGGCATCTTCGACGAGTGGGTGCGGCATGACGTAGGCAAGCAGTTCGTGCAGCTCTTCGATGTGTCGCTCGAAATGTGGTTCGGCCAGGAAGCCAGCCTGTGCGTGTTTCGCCGCAAGTGCGGTTCGGCGTTGGCGATGGAGCATGGCGGCGACCTGTATTCCTGCGACCACTTCGTTTATCCGGAAAACCGGCTGGGAAATATTATGGAAACTCCATTGGCGGAGTTGGTAGATTCGCCGCAACAAAAGAAGTTCGGAGAGGACAAGGAAAGCACGCTGCCGAAATATTGCCAGACATGCGACGTTCGATTTGCCTGCAATGGAGAATGCCCCAAGCACCGGTTTCTTACGACGCCGGATGGCGAGCCTGGATTGAACTATCTGTGCGCCGGATACAAGATGTTTTTTCATCATGTGGATCCGTATATGCAGTTTATGGCAGGCCAACTACAGCGGGAACAAGCGCCCGCGAACGTGATGCGTTGGGTCGCGCAGCAGGATGCGGCGAAAGCTGCGAACGGAAAAGTGGGTCGCAACGCGATGTGTCTGTGCGGCAGCGGGAAAAAATACAAAGCATGTTGTTTGCGCTCAGAACAAGCTGGACCTTCGATAGACCAGCCCAACGCAGTGCTGTAACAAGGGACCAATCATGATCAATCGACGGAATTTTCTTCTATCTGTAGGCGCATCCTTAGCAGCGCCAAGCCTTGGCGCGATGGAACTTGCGAACGAGCAGACTTCTCGTCCGCTGGCAGCCTCGACCCCTCCCGCAAAACCCAACTTTATCGTGATGATTTGCGATGACCTGGGATATGGGGACTTAGGCAGTTACGGGTCGAAACTGAATACTCCCAATCTGGATGCGATGGCCCGCGAGGGAATGCGTTTCACGCACTTCAATTCGCCGAATCCAACCTGCTCGGCATCTCGTGCCTGTGTGCTCACTGGACGATATGCGCAGCGCTGTGGCGTGACCCGGGTGTTTTTCCCTTATGACAAAGGCGGCATGGCCCTGGACGAATCCACCATCGCCAACGTCTTGAAGCCGCGCGGTTATACCTCCATGTGCATCGGCAAGTGGCATCTTGGGCAGACCCCGGAATACTTGCCGACCAGCAGAGGGTTCGACCATTATTTTGGCGTTCCCTACAGCGTGGACATGTCGCCGTTGCCGATGATTCGCGACACGACCATTATTGAGGAGCATACCGACCGCAACCTGCTGACCCAGCGTTATACAAAAAACGCGGTGGAGTTTATCCAGTCCTCGAAGGACAAGCCGTTCTTTCTTTATCTGGCATACTCCTATCCTCATATTCCGATTCATGCGTCGGAGAAGTTTCGAGGTAAGTCGAAGCAGGGAATCTACGGGGATGCAGTGCAGGAGATTGACTGGAGCGTGGGAGAAATTCGCCGCACGTTGCGCGAGCATGGACTGGAAGAAAATACGCTGGTTCTGTTTACCAGCGATCACGGCCCCTGGTATCAGGGCAGTCCGGGCATGCTGCGGGGCCGCAAAGATACATCGTACGAAGGCGGATGCCGAGTGCCGCTCATCGCAAGCTGGAAAGGACAGATTCCGGCGGGGAAAGTATCGGATACGTGGACTTCCAATCTCGACATCCTGCCGACGCTGGCGGCCTTGAGCCATGCGCCAGCGCCAGCGAAACCGCTCGATGGTCTCAACATATCGGAGATTTTGAATGGCAAGGAAAACAATATTGAGCGCGATGTCATGCTGTATTTTTCAGGCGATGATTGGAACGTTTACTGCGGGCGATTGGACAACTGGAAACTTCGCTTTGCGGAACACAACACACCGCCCTATGATTTGAAGCCCGTGCAGGGCCGGCACACGTATCGATTGGCGCATCCGGAACTCTACGACCTGTCGGACGATCCGATGGAAAGCTACGATGTCGCGCAGGCAAACCCTCAGCTTGTGCAGCAGATATTAGAGCGCGTGGATGCGAAGATACCATCCTTTCCACCCACAGTGCAGCAGGCATATCAAGCGCAGCAACAGTTGGTGGGCAATCCCGCAACGTCCCCCGGTGCGCGTCCTCGCCCCGTAAACACAAAAGCTCCGCCATGGCACAAAATATGAGCGTGGAAGTGCGCGTCGACCCGAACGCGCACATTCGGCCACGATCGGCAAAGGGGTCAATCATGGCCCCCTGACATCAGCAATGTTGGGTCTGTCCCAGTGTAGTGTGTCGGTGGAACAGGATCCTGCCGTTCGTCTTGACTTATCCTCCGGATTGATTGCTTCGATCTTATTGTTCGGCGGTCAACTGCGACCGGGCTTACTGAGTAACGCAGCCGCCACCGCTAAAAGTCAAGATATGTCAGGACCATTTCGCTTGCCGCGTGCAAGAGCAATACTGTTCAGTTGTGTCTGTA
>JAJYGR010000002.1 GCA_021790655.1 Acidobacteriota bacterium
CGATGATGCATTCCGTCGGCAAATTCATGAACTATCAGGGTCATCACCGGCATACACAGTACATCATCGCCAATTCAGAGTTGTACGGATTTACCCCGGAGCAGCGACTGATTGTCTCAGCGATAGCTCGCTATCTGGGAAAATCGCGTCCCACGCCAGCGGACCGTGTGATGCGCGGCATTCCCGTAGAGCAGCATTCGTATGTACGGCGGGCCGCTGTTCTGTTGCGCATGGCCGTCGCTCTGCACCAGGACCAGTCCAGCGCCGTGTTGCGCATTCGTACACGAGTGACTTTGAAAAGAGTGACCGTGGAATTGCTACAGGGGCGCTCACGGGCCGATTTGGAATTGTGGGCGCTACGGAAAGAAGCAGGCTATTTTCGTGCCGTTTTTGCGCGCGACCTTCTCGTAGAGATTGCTTGAACGGCGCGCAGGATGCGGGGATCGAGCAGCCATTGTAGCTTAGCGGGCCTTCGTTGCATGTTTAGGGCCGCGATGGTGCCTTTCCGAAGCCGCACAATTGGACCGGTCGCTTCCGGACATAACATTCGATTCAGAAATTCCGGCAGATTGGGACTGTGGCCGACCAGCAGGACATCTTCAAATCCGTTAAGCTCATCGAGAAGCAGTTGAAAGTCGCTCCATGCTCCACCCGGGGCCAATGCCTGGGAAAGCTGGATTTTTTTCTCATAACCAGTTTCGGTCCCAACCAGCGCAGCCGTTTGCAGGGCGCGTTTGAGCGGGCTTGAAAGCACACAGTCAAATTGCAGCTTGAGGGCATTTAGAGTTTGACCGAGCAAAATACACTGCTGCTTGCCTTCTTTATCGAGGGACCGTTTCTGGTCCAGAATGGTGTTGGATTTACGCTGGCCTGCGCTCGCATGTCGCAGAATATATAAGTTCATAATTCATTATCCAAAGCTCAATCAAATTTTTCTTGCCGGGCAGTTTCGGTCTACAGCTAGCCTGAAATTGGAAATGCCTTATTCCGGAGAGCGCGTATTGTCCTGCTCCGCCGAAGCTGTCTCTTGCGGGTTAGATGCAGGAGACGTGGAGGGTGTTTCTGCAGGTATTGTCTGCCATGCTGGCGCAGTAAACACCGCAGTATGCGCTACTGTTTCAGGTTCCGCCAGCGCAACGACGGCCGTGGCCAATCCTCGCTCCCAGATACGCGCGGCCAGTAGAGACAAGGTGGCGAGTTGTCCGACAATCCAGGCAAAAAGAACAGCGTGAGGCGGGACGGCAGCCATCCAGAGCCATGTCAAGAAGAAAAATACAGCCCAGCCGATGCAGCCGATCGAGAAATAACCGAAATAGGCTGGCGCAAATTGCTTGCGCAACAGGCGCATGGAAGGGAACAGGACGCGACGAACGCGGCGGTTGCCGTCGAGGCCCAGTTGAACGACACTGGCCTCGGCAAGATCGAACCATAGCCGAAAAAACAATGCGACCAGGGCAAACACTGCAAATGTAGCGAGAGAAATAAAGAAAAATTGACGGCCTACATAAATATTGTCGGCATGTTTCAGGAGGAGGCGACGGAGGGCCACAAGAATGGCCAAAACCGGCCCCGCAAGTATTAGGACAAAAAGCAGCAGTCGAAAGAAGCGCCAGAAATATTCAATGCCGGACCGGACCACTGCGGCCAGGCGAGGTACCTCGCCGGTCGCGAATACATAATAGATGCCCGCAGCGAGAATGTTGGAGACGACGCAGTATCCCAGGATGGCTGCGAAGGCCTGCATGTACAGGCTGGTTCCATGTTTGCCCAGGTTCATCATCAGCAACACATAGGAAGAAACGTCGAAGCGGCCAGCAATGCTTTGCGCGGCCAGACTGTGGTCCAGTACAGATGCCATGCGCGCGTGGAAAGGAAGGGCCGTGGCCAACCCCACTGCAAGGGTCGCGAGATAGACCCATAGCAGTAAACGTTTATTGGCGAGCGCAAGGCGGAGTCCCGCGCGAATGGGAGAATAGTTGCGATTTGCAAGTAATCTGTTCATCTTGTTTGAAATTCCTGTTGACTGTTGCAAAGCTGTTGAGGGTCCCTTAAATCAGCCATGATGCGAACTGGGCCATAAATTGTTCGACGAACATCCAGTAGTTGGCCAGCTTCCAGCTTGCTGTGCTATTTGCCGCAACCACGTAGCTGTTGTTGAAGTAATTCGAGTCCAGAAGAATTTGATGGTCTGGATCGATTTCGGCAGAGACCACCTTGGCATTTTTGACATAGGTATAGCGAATCCATCGGTCCGATCCGTCCCAATGCTCGCGTGTCTTCGATCCATCGCTGAAGCGCACTTCGAGCGTCACGGGAAAGACAAAGTCTCCCTTGCGATGCATGGCGACCACGGTCCGCCACGGGCCTTTGTAATGTTTCGGCGGAGACTTCCACCACTCGACCGGCTCCGACGCGGCATCGACCGCAGCGTAATCCAGCATCTTCGTTCCATAGACCGCGTCTTGAAAATAGGGGCCAAGATCATTGCGTCCGGAGACTTCAGAGATCGTGTTCAAAAAGTCCGTGCCGGTCGGATGCTTGAATTTATAACGCTCAAAATAAACGCGCAGCGCTTTCTGCATGGTCGGCTCGCCGACGACCGCTTCCAGTGTCGTCAGCGCGGTCGCCGTTTTGCCATAGGTGATGGCGCCATAGCTGCTTGCGTCGTAAAACTTCCACGCCCAGCGCGTCAGTGGATCGTAGTCGGGCATGCTCAGATAGCCGAGCCGCTGCGTTTCCAGGTCGCTCATTCTGTCCGTATGCAGGTCGATGGCCGAGGTCTGCTTGCCATACAGCGCGGCCATCACTTTGGCTTCGGTATACGAGTTGATGCCTTCATCCAGCCACGCTTCTTCAAACTCGTTGGTGGCGACCATGCCATACCAATATTGGTGTCCGAACTCATGTTCCGTGGTCGTTTCCAGGCCGATGGGCAGCGATTGCGGCGCCCACCAACTGGTGCCAGCGGTAATCAGCGTAGGGTATTCCATGCCAAACATTTCCGATCCCGGTTCAGGATCGATCAGCGTCATTTGTTTATAAGGGAAGACGCCGTACCATTCATCGAACTTCTGCATGGTGCGCTTCAATACGGACAAGTAGCGTTTCGCCTGGTTCGCGTGCGCTTGCAGGACCAGACCGTGCAGTTTCACGGTTCCCATGCTGTTCTGGAAGTTTTCATCGACAACGATGAAATGTGGCGAAGCTGCCCAGGCAAAGTCGTGGATGTCTTCGCCGTAGAAATGCAGCGTCTTGGTCCCGTTGCCATTCTTCTGTTCGCCGACC
>JAJYGR010000127.1 GCA_021790655.1 Acidobacteriota bacterium
GAGTCTCTGCTGCTGCTGGAGACTGCCTATGAAGCGGGAATTCGCCACTTCGATGTTGCGCCATCCTATGGACATGGCCTGGCCGAGCGATGTGTGGGAAAATTTCTGCGTGGAAAGTCCGGTCAGGCAACGGTTGCGACGAAGTATGGGATTCTCGCTCCGCAGCGGACCGGACTGATGGATGCAGCGCGGCGAGTGCTTCGCCCTGTCGTTCGGCGCTTGCCGGCACTACGCAAGCGGGTAGCAGGGGCGGCTGCGGGGATGAAGACCAAGGCCCACTTCTCCTCAGAAGAGGCGCGGAGATCATTGGAGCAAAGCCTGCGCGAGCTTGGTGTCGAACGAGCCGATCTCTGGCTGTTGCATGAGGTCACAGCCGAAGACCTTGACGGCTCCGATCTGTTACCGGTTCTACAGGAGATGCAGCAGCAGGGCCGCATCGGAATATACGGAGTCGGCAGCGAGCGCGGTCTGCTTAACGCGATTTGGGAGCGGCATCGCGATTATTGTCCGTCAGTGCAATTTGGGTGGTCCGTGCTGGATGCGAAAGTGCAGTTTCCCGGTGCATTATGCATCCATCATCGCTCCGTCTCAGGTGCTTTCGGCGCGTTGCGGGAACATTTCGAGCACGCTCCAGTCCTTTGCCAACGCTGGTCGGATGCCGTCGATGCCGACCTGTCCCAGCCGGAAATTCTCGCGTCAATGTTGCTTCAGGCATCACTGGCCACGAATCCCAACAGCATAGTGGTATTTTCCTCTCGCGTGCCAGCGCACATTCGCAGCAATGTTCGCTGTTTCGAAGACCCCTCATGGATGTTGCGTGGGCAACGTTTTTGCGAGCTGGTTGCGGGCGAATTTCACGGCATTCGCTGATCGTATGCCGTCGTCCCACGGCGGCCACTTTTGGGGCAGGTTCGGATATTCACCGGAATCGTGTACCCTGAAACATCCGGAGTGATGCATGCGGCGACGTTGGAAGACCCAACTGATTCTTTTTTTTGCGGTCCTGGGGCCGGGCTTTATCACCGCCAACGTCGACAACGACGCGGGCGGCATCCTGACCTATTCGCAGGCTGGCGCTCAGTTCGGTTACACGCTGCTTTGGACGATGATTCCTGTCACGCTGGCGCTGATCGTGGTGCAGGAGATGTGCGCGCGCATGGGAGCGGTGACAGGCAAGGGACTCAGCGACCTGATTCGCGAGCAATTTGGACTGCGAATTACTTTCTTTATCATGATTCTGTTGGTCATCGTGAACTTCGGAAACGTGATTGCAGAGTTTTCCGGCATTGCCGGCAGCATGCAGTTGTTTCACATCAGTAAATATATTTCCGTTCCTGTTTGCGCTGTGCTGGTTTGGTTGCTGGTTGTTAAAGGCGACTACAAGGGTGTCGAAAAGATTTTTCTTCTGGCTTCCGTTTTCTACATTGCCTATATCGTGGCCGGTGTCCTTGCAGGCCCCAACTGGCACACGGCCTTGATGGCCACAGTGAAAATGCCTCCTCGGGCTTCGTGGCACAGCTCGTCCTACATTACGATGGCCGTTGCGGTCATTGGTACGACCATCGCGCCATGGATGCAGTTTTATCTGCAATCTTCCGTGGTAGAGAAGGGAATTGGCGTCAGGCAGCTTAGCGCATCCCGGCTGGATGTAATTGTCGGGTCGATATTCACGGACGTGGTTGCCTGGTTTATTGTTGTGGCCTGCGCCGCAACGCTCTTTGTCCACGGGTTGGGGGCGATACAAGTGCCGTCCGATGCGGCGGAAGCCATGAAGCCGCTGGCTGGCCAGTATGCTTTTATTTTGTTCGCAGCGGGCCTGTTCAATGCGTCGTTGTTCGCGGCTTCTGTGCTGCCCCTGTCCACGGCCTATACAGTGTGCGAAGGCATGGGGTTTGAGTCTGGACTTGATAAGAGTTTCAGCGAAGCGCCTACCTTCTACTGGCTTTACACGCTGCTGATCGCCGCTGGTGCCGGAGTCGTATTGTGGCCGCACTTTCCGCTGGTGAAGGCGACCATCCTGTCGCAGGTGTTCAACGGTGTTCTACTGCCTGTTGTCATGATCTTTATGCTGGTGTTGATCAACAAGCCGGAGTTGATGGGAAAGCACACCAACAATCGCTGGTTTAACCTGTTCGCCTGGCTCACGGCGATCATTGTCATTGTGCTGTCGATCGCGATGCTGTTCGTGCAGGGGGCGTAAACAGCGCAGGCTTTAAAGAATTTTTCCCTGTGCCAGATCGCGAATAAACTTGCGGTCGGCGGCGAGAAAGTTATAGGCCGGCAGGTCGCGCAACTCTGCCCATCGCATGTCCTCAAACACGCGATTCTGGAATTCCCCTTTAAAGTGATGCACGGCGAAAAAGCGCAGATGGATGGATCCACCATTTCGGTAATTATGCTGTACATCGGCAATAAAGGGCCCTATCCGCGCCTGGATTCCAAGTTCTTCTTCCAGTTCACGGCGAAGCGCTTCTTCCGGTGTTTCGCCAGGCTCAATTTTTCCACCGGGAAACTCCCATTGCAGCCCCATCGCAGTTCCAGCCTTTCGCTGGCAGATAAAAACCTCATTGCCGCGCAAAATCAGCGCTGCCACAACGGCGCGCATGCGCGGCTTTTCCGGCGTAGCAGAGGGTTCAATTTCAATATTCGGTTCCATCACTTTCTTAGGATAGTGATTTATGCCTGCTTTCGCGAGGGCGCACGCGAAATGAGCTGTCGATGCAGTGGAAAGATTTTGGGATGTATGGCGGATGCAAGACAGGCAAGTCCCGCCAATAGCGTGTGGGCGGGCGTGTTCAGAAATTCATCCGGAACGCAGTACACGCGGCCTTCAACGACTGCTCGCAGGTCCTGCCATCCGCGCTGCTCCACTACGCGAGCCAAGGGTACGCGGGCGCCCGCGCCACACCACGCAAAAATAAGCACATCAGGATCGAGCGAGGCGACCTCCGCCGCCGTCGTCGTTTTGCCTGCATCGCCAACGAATTCACCCCCAGCGGCCTCGACCAGTTCCTTGACCCACGGTTGGGAATGAATGAGTGGCTTGCCCCATTCTTCGCAATACACGCGAGGTCTGTTAGGACAGGCCGCAGCTTGCGCTCGAACAGTTTCTATCCCCGATACAATCTCTTCGACTAGCGCATCGCCGCGCTCCGAGGCATGCACCACGGCGGCGAGCAGGCGAATGTCAGCCAGAATGTCTGCCAGCGTATGGGGTGCAAGTGTCAGCACGGGACATCCCGCGCGCAGAATCGCCGCCAGCGATTCCATGCGATAGGGTACGGACGCAATCACCAGATTCGGCTGTACTGCGATCAGTTCTTCCATGTTGGTGGACCAGGAGTCCGCGATGATGGTGAGAGGAAGTTTCCTCAACTCAGGCAGAGCCTCCACGCAATAGCGTGTGCAGGCGACGAGTGCGTCCAGCTTGCCTATTCGCTCCAGCGTCAACGTGATGCTGGGTTGAAGAGATGCGATGCGCAGCGGCTGGGTGGGCGACAGGATCTCTTTAGGCATGAGGCAGCTTGGGCTGAAAAACCGGCCATCCCTCAGCGGCGGCGCGCTCTCTCAAGGCAGCCGAGGGATTCACGGCAAAAGGATGTTTCGCGATGGCGAGCATGGCGGCGTCATGGATCGAGTTGCCGAAGGCTGCATCGGGATGCGCGAGGCCTGCTCGCGCGAGAGACTGTGCCTTGCCCTCATCCGTGGGGACGTCGAGCAGTTCTTCTGTAATCAAGCCGTTCGTTACCCGCACGCGGGCCGCTAAGACGCACTCGGTGGGGATTCCAAAGTCTTTTACTCCATCTTCAATCAGCCAGTTGTTGGTGGAGCTGACGGCCCATAACGTGACGCCTTGCGCCTGTAGCTGATGGCAAAGCTCCAGCATCTCTGGAAAGATGCGCGGGCGGATCGTGCGTTCGAAAAATGTGTGGGTAGCGCGCCGCAGCTCCGCTTCGCGCAGGTCGCGATAAATCTGCACCATTTCCCCGCATATGGCGAGTTCCGAAACTTCTCCTCGAAGATAGCTGCGATAGCGGGAGTCCATCCAGTCGCAGGCTTCGCGTGAAAGCAGTCCAGAGTCCATTGACCAGCGCATAAAATCGGAGCCAGCATCGCCTGCCCACAGCGTGCCATCGCAGTCAAACACAGCTACGGCTGGATGCGCCGACTGCACCTGATGGAAAAATTGTTCTGGACTGAGTGTTGGGTGTATCGGAGATATAAGTTCTTGTACCAAAACGAGCGACCTTATTGAGGAGAAAATTTCACAGGTTTACGGAGCTTCATGAACTCACTGACCTGCAACTCCTTATGATGCCGGATTAAAATGGGCAGCGCCAGTATTGTAACCAACTTGCAACATTTCCTAGGCGTTTCTTACTAGCGGAAGGCTGGCAAAGTTGATTCCAGGACAAAGACTTACGGGGGGCAGAGGGCAACCCTACCGGATAATCTATGCAGGGGCAAACGCAGTGGAAGCCAAGCGCAATCTCGACCGGGGTAATCTCGATTTGATACGGGGCTACATCACGTATCTGCGTGTGGAAAAGGGGCTCCGACCGCTCACGTGCGAAGCTTACCAGCGCGATCTTTTACAGTTTGCGGAATATCTCGAAACCACATACCGGGACCTGGTGTCGGCGAAGCATGAAGACTTGGCCGGGTTTGTCGCACATCTTCAGGCCCATCAGGTGGAGGCCCGCTCTCGCGCGCGCAAGCTTTCCTGCCTCCGCGGACTGTATCGTTGGTTGCTGCTCGATAAACGCATTGCGTACGATCCGACGATCCATCTGGAGACCCCCGCCGGCTGGAAAGTACTGCCGAAGTCCTTGTCGGAGGCCGAAGTGGTTGCAATGATGGATCAGGCCGGGCATACCGGCGAGGGTCAGACGGGCAGCCCGCAGTCCCTGCGGGATCGCGCCATGCTGGAGTTGCTGTACGGTGGCGGGGTGCGCGTTTCTGAGTTGGTCGGCCTGGCGGTCGAAGACATCTCATTGCAACAGGGACAGATGTTGGTGCGCGGCAAGGGCGACAAGGAGCGCATCGTCCCGCTGGGCGGGCCGGCAGTCAAGGCGCTTGCAGAATATCTCGAACTGGGCCGGGTGGGGCTTCTCCGCAAGGCGAATGTGCGGGAGGTGTTTTTGTCGCAGCGTGGCCAGCCTTTGACGCGGCAGACGGTCTGGAACCTGGTGAAGAGGACAAACCATCGAGCCAGCCCGCACATGCTGCGCCACAGTTGCGCCACGCACATGGTGGAGCACGGTGCCGACCTGCGCACGGTGCAGACGCTACTCGGACACGCCGACATTGCGACGACACAGATTTACACGCATCTGGCTTTAGGCCGGCTCAAGGCGGTCCATCGCGCCTGCCATCCTCGCGGGAAGAGAGTGTTCGTGGCCTTGGAAGAGAGCGTATGAAAATGGCCATCGAAGTTAAGCCAAACGAAGAGAGCGATGTGCGCGCGCCGGAGATCGACCGGCTGGTCATGGAGTACATGGTCGTGCTTACGGCGGAACGGGCCGCGTCTGAGCATACTGTTCGGGCCTATCGGCGGGAGCTGCTTTCGTTCGCGACATTCCTGGCAAAGCGTTGTGGCCCCGGCGTAACACCGATGCAGATCGAGCATTCAGTCATTCGCGAATATCTGGGGACTCTGTACGAAAGAGACCTGTCCAAGCCCTCCGTAGCGAGGGCGCTGGCGGCCATCCGGTCGTGGTTTGGCTGGCTGGCCCGTAAGGGGCACATTGAGCAGAATCCCGCAAAACTCGTCGCAACTCCCAAGCTGCCCAAACATCTGCCACGCGTACCGGGGATGGAGCAGGTGAATCAGGTGCTGGACTGCATGGGCTCCGGTAAGCCACAGGAAAAGACTGGGGAGACAGCATGGCCGGAACGGGACCGCGTGATTCTGGAGTTGCTCTATGGTTGTGGGATTCGCAATGCCGAGCTGGTTGGGCTGAATCTTGAGGACATCCAATGGGGCAATGAGTGCCTGCTGGTGCGCGGTAAGGGGCGCAAGGAGCGATACGTGCCGCTGGGCGATGCGGCGGCTGAAGCGATCCGTGTCTATCTGCCGCATCGCAAACAGAGACTGGCCGCCGTAAAACGTCCGTCATCGAAATCGGCGGGCGACGCGCTTTTGCTCAACGCGCGGCTGCGCGGCAATGGCCGTTTGACCACACGCAGCGTCGGGCGCATAGTCAAACATCTGGCGCTTGCCCATGGCCTGGCCGCGGATGTGCATCCACACACCCTGCGAC
The DNA here is from genome assembly GCA_021790655.1 of Acidobacteriota bacterium. Taxonomy (GTDB): domain Bacteria; phylum Acidobacteriota; class Terriglobia; order Terriglobales; family Acidobacteriaceae; genus JAKAAZ01. The sequence continues at coordinate 6,264 of JAJYGR010000127.1, forward strand.
ATGCCTTTGGCACACACATGCTGGAGGAAGGAGCCGACCTGCGGGCGATCCAGGAGATCCTCGGCCACGCGCGACTTTCCACCACGCAACGCTATACCCATCTGACAACTGGCCAGGTGGCGGCGGTGTATGACAGGACGCATCCCAGGGCGAAATCATGAGTAAGGGACTTAACGGGATGTATTTGGTGTTTGGCCGTTGATCGTGATAATTTTGAGTTCATAAGCGCCCAGGCCGTAAGCCATTCGCATTCTATTTCGCGGAGGCCGATCCCTAGGGCGCGTTTCTTTTTTAGGAAGTCAAACATGGCTATTGAAGCTTCGGGTCGATCCTGACTGTCCCATTATTCCAGGCCAGCATAAAATCATAATAGGTACGTAGATAAGAAGGTTGGGTTTTCTCTTGATTGGTAATGCACTGACGAAGGTTTTCGGCACCAGCAATGAGCGCACTGTGAAGCGCATGTTGCCCACGGTGGCAGCCATCAATGCGCTGGAGCCGGAGATGCAGCGGCTTTCGCCTGAACAGATGCGCGCGAAGACGGACGAGTTCCGCGCACAGGTTGCGGCGCGGACGGCCGGGATAGAAGATGCCGAAGAGCGCTATGAAGCGGAACGCGCCGCGCTGGATGAAATTCTGCCGGAAGCCTTCGCGCTGGTGCGCGAGGCGGGCCGTCGCGTCGTGAACATGCGCCACTTCGATGTGCAGTTGATCGGCGGCATGGTGCTGCACCAGGGCAAGATCGCTGAAATGAAGACCGGTGAAGGCAAGACGCTGGTGGCCACGCTGCCCTGCTATCTGAATGCCCTGGCTGGGTATGGCGTCCACGTCGTCACGGTGAATGACTATCTTGCCAAGCGCGATGCCGAGTGGATGGGCAAGATCCACAACTACCTTGGCCTTTCCGTCGGCGTGATTGTGCACGATCTGGATGATGCGCAGCGCCGCGCCGCGTATGCCGCGGACATCACCTATGGCACCAACAACGAGTTCGGCTTCGATTATCTGCGCGACAACATGAAGTTTGAGTTGGCGGAGTGCGTGCAGCGCCGCCAATACTTCGCCATCGTCGATGAAGTCGATTCCATCTTGATCGATGAAGCGCGCACTCCGCTCATTATCAGCGGCCCTACCGACCAGACGACCGACAAATATGCGCGGGTGGTGCGCATTGTGCCGCAGTTGGAACTGGGCGAGGAGATTGAATCTCTCGATAACAAAATTCTGACCGGCGATTACGTCGTCGATGAGAAGCACCGGACGATAGGGGTCACCGACGAAGGCTGGGTGAAGATCGAAGGGCTGCTGGGAATCGAAAGCATCGCAGACCCGGAAAATTGGGACCTGAAGCACTATGTCGAGACCGCGATCAAGGCGCACGCGCTTTACAAGCGGGACGTGAATTACGTCGTCAAGGACGGGGAAGTCATCATTGTGGATGAGTTCACCGGACGCCTGATGCCGGGTCGCCGCTGGTCGGATGGCTTGCATCAGTCGATTGAAGCCAAAGAGGGCGTGAATATTAGGCGCGAAGACCAGACACTGGCGACAATCACGTTCCAGAATTATTTTCGTCTGTACAAAAAACTGGCTGGCATGACGGGGACCGCCGATACTGAAGCGGCGGAGTTTGAAAGCATCTACAAGCTGGAAGTGGTGGTGATTCCGACTAACATGCCGATGCGCCGCATTGACAACTCCGACGTGGTGTTTCGCACGGCCAAGGAAAAATACTTCGCGGTTGCGGATGAAATTGTTCGCCTGAATGAGATCAAGCAGCCAGTGCTGGTTGGCACTACATCGATTGAAAAGTCTGAGTTGCTTTCGCAGATATTGCAACGCAAGAATGTTCGACACGTCGTGCTGAACGCTAAATTCCACGAGCGGGAAGCGGAAATCGTCGCTCAGGCCGGGCACCTTGGAATGGTGACCATCGCCACCAATATGGCGGGTCGCGGTACTGACATTCTGCTCGGCGGTAATCCGGAATTTCTTGCGCGCCAGGAACTGGTAAAGAAAAATCGCGCGCGCGCCGTAAGTGCTGCGGAAGGGGAAATTTCGCCGACCGCGCCCGCTGGAATGTTGCGGTTTTACTATCAAGGCCAGGAGTTTGAAACACCGGAAGCGGACTGGAAAGAAGTCTATGCGGGATATGCCGCGCTGGCCGCGAAGGAGCGCGAAGACGTTCTGGCTGCCGGAGGCCTGATCATTCTCGGCACGGAACGGCATGAGTCCCGCCGCGTCGATAACCAGTTGCGCGGACGCGCTGGCCGCCAGGGCGACCCAGGAGCATCACGCTTCTTTCTTTCGCTCGAAGACGACCTGATGCGCATCTTCGCCAAGGAATGGGTCTCGAACCTGCTCCAGCGTCTCGGCATGGAAGAAGGCGTCCCCATTGAATCGAAGCTCATCACGCGACGCATCGAGGCCGCGCAGAAGGCCGTCGAAGGCCAGAACTTCGAGTCGCGCAAGCACGTGCTGGAGTACGACGATGTGATGAACAAGCAGCGTGAGGCCGTCTACGGCACGCGCCGCCAGTTGCTGGAAGGGACGGACCAAAAAGAGCTGATCACCGAAGACTATGTCTCGAATATTCTGAGCGCGATTCTCGATCAGCACGCGCCAGAAAAGATGCATCCCGATCAGTGGGACATGAAAGCCATTCAAGACCAGATGCTGATGCAGTTCGGGCTGGACATTTCCGCCGAAGGTATTTCGACCCATGAACTGAACCGTCATCAACTGGGCGAAACGCTGTTTGAGCGGCTGAAAGAACGCTACGACGCGAAAGAGCAAATCATCGGCGCGCCTGCCATGCGCTATCACGAACGCATGATTATGCTGAGCGTGCTGGACGGTCTGTGGAAAGACCACTTGCTGGCGATGGACCAGTTGAAGGAAGGAATCGGCCTGCGTGGTTACGGGCAGCAGGATCCGCTGATTTCCTACAAGCGCGAATCGTTCGAAGCTTTTGAGGCAATGATGACGCGCTTCCAGGAAGACACGGTCCGCTTCTTGTTTCGCATGCAGATTATGGGGTCTGATGGACGGGAGATTTCTGTGCCGTCCCGCCCGCACCCGCAATCCGTGGTGTTCAGTGGAGGCTCACAGAATGCGGCGGATCCCACGCGGGCACTTGGCGACCCAGCTTCCGTTAGAACGGCGCTGAATGGCGGCTCCTCGAATGGTGTGGGCGCGACAATTCCTGTTCCCACGCGTGCTCCTTCGACGACCATCGATTCGCTGGAAGAAGAATTTCAGCGACGCAAAAAACGCGAGTTGCAACAGGCGCGCATGGCAGGCGGCGGAGACTCGTCCACAGACACCGTCCAGCGTCGCGCAGGAGATAAAGTTGGCCGCAACGATCCGTGTCCTTGCGGCTCGGGGAAGAAGTTCAAGAAGTGCCATGGGAAGGAAGCATAGGCGCCTGTCTAGCCTTTGAGATTGATTTCGGCAAACGTCATATTGGTTGCGGGGTGTTTCTTGGCTGCCTTCCACTCCATAAAAAGCTGTCCGTAGCTTGCAGCCAAATATTGCTGAGCCGTAAATCCTAATCTGGCTGCTGTCGCGTCAATCCAATTGGGATCTCCTTCGAGTTCCGCATAATCGCCGATGGGAGTGATATCGACGACGAGATGTCCTTCGCCATCGGCCCATTCGGTGCGCAGCTTTTCATACAGGAAGACCGGTTGATATCCGAGCAGATGGAAAATTGCGGCGAGAGTTTGTCCGTCGGCAATCTCCGTTTCGCTTTCCATGCGGACTTTGTACATAGCATCGGAGTCATCTGAAGGGGCTTTGTGGGTGAGTATCCAGCGGTTTCCATACTGTCGGATTCGCAGGAGCTGTCTCGTCTGACGCAGGCGGCCATCTGGCGTGTCGAACAGCGTATTACGCTCGAGAGTTTCCGGCGTGACGACGCGAAAGCCAAGTGTTGGCAGCATTGCCTGGAGCGCAGAGCGGTCTGCCAGTCGAACTTTAATTTCGATTTCCTGCTGTGTTGTGAAGGTGTCCTGCGTCATACAGTCAGTTTCGCACGCTTCCGGATGGCCACAAGAATCGAGCCACACGTTTAGGATGGGCAACGGGTAAATGGCGCAGAAAAATACAGTCCGGCTTACCGTGAATATGGAAGCTATGGAGACGTTCGCAGCACAGCAGGCTCTCGCGCAGGCTGCTCAAGTCCTGCGTATCGGCGGCACGGTTGCGTTCCCCACGGAGACGGTCTACGGGCTGGGGGCCAACGCGCTCGACGCGCAAGCGGTGGAAGGAATTTTTCTCGCGAAGCAACGGCCCGCCTGGGACCCGCTTATTGTGCATGTGACGGACACAGCCATGCTGTATCGAGTCGCCTCGTGTGTCTCGAAGAGCGCGCAAAAGTTAATGGACGCATTCTGGCCCGGTCCGCTGACTCTGCTGCTGCATAAACAGGAGGCTGTGCCTTCCGTGGTGACAGCAGGGCGCGCTTTGGTAGGCGTGCGCATGCCAGCGCACCCCGTGGCGCACGCCATGATTGCTGCCGCTGGCGTGCCGCTTGCAGCGCCTAGCGCGAATCGCTTCGGACACACCAGTCCGACCACAGCGCAGCACGTTCTGGATGATCTGGATGGCCGCATCGACCTGGTGCTGGATGCCGGGCCGACCCGGTGCGGCGTCGAGTCCACGGTGATTGAAGTTGGCGAGGAAGCGATCATTCTTTACCGGCCCGGCGCGATTGCCGCAGAACAGATCCAAGCCATCGCTGGCCGGGTTGTGCTGTATCAAGCTTCAACGCGACCGCCCGGCAGTTCGCAAGAGACAGTGCGTCCGGAATCGCTGCCCTCGCCGGGAGTAGGCATTCGCCATTACGCGCCGAATGCAGTGGTTTTTCCTGTCGATGTAGGGGACGCGCCAGAGGCTGCGCAGCAGGAGCGCTGGTTGCAGGCTGTTGGCGAGCAGCATCCCCGCCAAGAGCGCGTGGGCGTGATGCTGCCTTCCGGATGGCTAGTCCCCAAAAACTTCTCCGGAGTTCAGTTTGCATGGGGGAGATGGCAAAACGATAAGGAATTGGCGCAGAGGTTATTTGAAGGACTGCGCGCGCTGGATGCGCTGGGGGCCGAATTGATCCTTTGTCCACTGCCGTCGAGTGCCGGTCTTGGCGCTGCCATCCAGGACCGCTTGCTCAAGGCTGCCCGCGATAAGTGAGAGCGCTCTAAGTCATAGTTTGCGGAGCGTTTTCCCCCGCTTTATAGATGTAACGAATGCTGTCTTTGTAGATGAGGACCCGACCTCGGCCTGAGTTGCCACCCACGCTGCGCATTTTGATCGCATAGCGGTCATACCATTCAATCAGTCCCTCCAATTGTTGGCCGTTCTCAAGAATGACAACCATCCTGGTTTGCGACTGAATTTGCTTTTGGAAATAGAAGACCTCCGCGTGGGAAGTATCTTCCGGGTAGCCATGGCTTGGTATGCTGCGCGAAGTCAGCGTAGGTCCATGACCGTAGAGGGCAGTCTGGCGTCCAGTTATGGATCGCGTAGCCAGGCTTGGCCGAACCAGGCGGCGTTGTCCGGAAAATTCGCTTTCCGGCGCGTGTCGCGTAGTGGGTGCAACGTCGACGGGCGCTATCTCGGTAAGCTTGGGCTTTGGCATGGGCATGAGACTTCCAACTGTGCTCAGTAAATTTCAGATACGCATCCCGCGTCTTACGCGAAGGAGGCTTGTCTGGAATGAAAAGTGATTCAGCTGAATATGTTTGATGCTAGACGAAGCTCGCGTGTTTTCCAACTGGAAGTTTGGTTGTCGATGGAAAGTTGCCAGGGAGCGCGCTTTCAACGGGACTGCATCCGGGATGCGAGGGCGTCCAGGGAAAGAGAACGAAGCAGGTTGCGTCGCATTCCCGATTCCACCTCGGCCATGCGATGCGTGGCGCTCTCGATCCACTCGAAGGAGACGTTGTCGGCCAGGTGGCGCAGTTCAGGCAGGATGTCCACATTCCGCGCCATGCCGGGCATTCCCCCTTGCAGCAGCATCATGTCTTCCAGCAAGGTATACAGGGCCCGCAGCAGACCCTGCGTCTTCTGCTGGCCGTCCGCACCGGCGCGGTAGGTCTCCGTCATATGGAACAGCGCGGAATGGTCCGGCTCGGCGACGGCGGTGCGCAGCAACAGCAGCGCATCTTTCCGGCTGGCCGTGTATGCCTCTGCATTGAACGAAATCGCGCGTCCGACGGCGCCTTCGGCCAGACGGGCTACCAGCAGCCTGCGTTCCGGCTTCCAGTCCGGGTGACGTTCGGCCAGCAACTGTTCCAGGTCGGCGTTGGGCAACGCGGGCAAGTGGAGCGTGCTGGCGCGGGAACGAATCGTCGCCAGCAGATCGGATGGATTTTCCGCCAACAACAGGAGATGCGCATACTCCGGCGGCTCCTCCAGCACTTTGAGCAACGCATTCGCTGCCTCGCTCATAAAGGTGCTTTGCGGGAAGATGTAGATCTTCCGCTGGCCTTTCTCAGGGTGGTGCTGAACATTGTGGATCAGCGTGCGAATCTGTCCGACCTTCACCAGCATCTGCGGCGGATCAGGGGGCAGCACCAGCACATTGGGGTGCGTCTGGATCAGGATCCGCGTGTCCTTGCGGTCAGCGTCACGCAGATCTTCTCGCGTCTCAACGGCCTCGGCAACGCGAGCATCGAGGTCGAGCGCGGACGCTATCTGCGTGCAGTTCTGGCAGATGTCGCAGGCATCCGGCAGGCCGTTGTAGGTTTGCGGATCGAGGCAGTTGAGCGTCTGCGCCAGCGCCAGCGCCAGCGAGTATTTACCTGCCCCACGCAGCCCAGTGAGCAGGATTGCGTGCGGCAGGCGGCCCGAGGCAACGGCCTCTTGCAGATGCCGGACGGTGGCATGGTTGCCAAGAAAGCTGCGGAAGTTCACATTTGCAGCCTAGCAGATGGGTCAGCGGCTCCTCAACAGCCTCCGCTCCTCAACTATTTTTTCAATACGCTTTTCAATCACATCGACGGGGGCATCGTCCGCGATTGTGACCACACGCAAAACATCCCGGGCGGCAATTTCACGGTATTGAGAATAAACGCGCTCATAGAAGGCCCGCTCCTCTGCTTCAAAGCGATTTTCGTCGGCATCCTGCGTCTGTTGGCGGACATTGCGCCGCCGCGCGCGGGCCAGCGATGCGTCCAGGTCCGGCAGCAGCAGAAGGGTCAGGTCGGGCCAAAGATCGCCGCAGACCGCGCGATGCATCGCCAGCACACGCTCACTGCCCAGACCGCGCCCGCCGCCCTGATAGGCCTCTGTGGAGTCGGTAAAGCGGTCGCACAGCACGATCTGGCCCTCAGCCAAGGCTGGTTGAATGATCTGCTGGATGGACTGCGCCCGGTCGGCAAACATCAGCGCCATTTCGGCCAGCGGTGCGACATACCGTGTTTTGGAGTTCAGCAGAAGCGCGCGAACCTGGTCGCCCAGCTCGGTGCCGCCGGGCTGGCGCGTCGTGGTAACGGCGTGGCCGCTCGCGCGTAACGATCGGGCCAGCAGCTTAAGCTGGGTCGATTTGCCCGAACCGTCCAGCCCCTCAAAGGTAATAAAAAATCCGCGCGACATGGCGGGAGTGTATCACTGTGGCCGCCCAATCTGCGTCTATGATGTGGAGAGGAAAGCCATGCTGATGCACAATCCCCCGCACCCCGGAAGGGTGTTACGCGAATACCTCGGTGCCATGGAAGTTTCGGCAGCCGCCGCCAAGTTGCGTGTATCGCGCACCACGCTGTCTCGCATCCTGAATGGTAAAGCCGGTATCTCCGCAGATATGGGCCTCAAGCTATCTGAAGCGCTCGGCACCCATGCGGCATTCTGGTCGGGGCTACAGTTGGACTACGATCTGCGGCAGGCCGCTATAGCGGATTTATAGATACTGTAATTGAAAAATAAAGCCCGTCATTCTGAGCGCAGCGAAGAATCCAGAGGGTGATGGCGGTGCTTATCAGTCGTATATTCTCTGGATTCTTCGCTGCGCTCAGAATGACTCCTCTTCAGATTTGCATTCCACCAACAGGAAATCTGCTAAAAAACGCCGGGCAAAGATCGAGCCATTTACAAACGCAGCGTGATCGGATGTCAGCGACGGATCAGATTTTCCCCACGATTGCAGCCAGTCCTTCACGTCCTCGTGATCGACGCCCTTACCTTCGTTCAGTTCCTTGATTCCGTTTTCAATCTCCGATAGGTGCCAGCTTTCCGCTTCGGCAGCTTGGGGCGGCTTGGGTTGTTTCGAGGGTTTCGCGAGATTAACGCGTTTAGCTTTCAAAGAAGGCTCCAGATGATGGTGGAATCGAGAGCATTATAGGCGCTCGTATACACCATGGCAGAAGTATGTACAGGCAAAAATCATAGGGCGAAGAGTGAGCAGATACTACTCTCAGAGTCCCATGTGTTTTGTAATCACGGCGGTAAGAAACCCCCACGCAATCTGCTTGACGCCGTCCTCTGCTGCCCCGAAAAGTTTTTGAAAGATAGGTTTTGCTTTGGTAATGTTGCCCTGATTGGATAATGAAACCATAAGGGCTATTTCTTGTTTGGTAGCTTCGTTAATTGAGACCCCAGTCTTCGACAGCAATTGTATGAGACGATCAATTGCCTCTGTTTCGTTGCTGGCGCTTGCACTCATTGATTGGGCTACTTGGTCGCCGATTCCAATCTGGGATTGATAGAAATGGCTGCCTGAGATTTGTACATGGGGAATTGCAGTCTTGCTCTGCTTCGCAGATTGCGTTTTTTTCGCTGCTTTATAGCCCTTCTCTGTCAGATACAGGTACTCACTTTACTATAGAAAGCTATGACCACTGATAGGGAGCCTGGCGGGTTTTCATAGAGATCCATTGGCCCTGTCTTGGCCAATCCGTCTTCCTCTAAATCCTTCAAAGCAAGATCGAAATCAACCTCACTGACCGAATTTTCTATGCAGTACTTTTGATTGAGATCGCTCAAAGAAACTCCAACATACTCTTTTGTCAATGCGTCCGCGCTCAGATTTCGGTTCGCAAAGTCTGACAGTAGATCGCCTAATATCTGTTTCGATAGCTCATCCATCCGCTCTTCGCCTCGCGTTCATTTTAGGCCAAGAGCCTAACTTTTAGCTCTACTTCTCCTGCCATCCGACGCGCTGCATTACACTGATCTGTCATTCCAAAGCCCTAAATTTCAGGAGGAATATGCAACGCACACCATTTCTTGCCTTGGCCGCGCTTGCCTTCGCCGCGACCTTGCCGCTGGTCGCGCAGT
>JAJYGR010000083.1 GCA_021790655.1 Acidobacteriota bacterium
AGCCGAACATTGCCGCCAGTATCGCAAGAATGACGAACGCCGCCGAACCCGCCACTTTCTTGCGCCGACTGGGAGGCGGCCGAAAAGTGACGCGGCGATCCCGGGTAGTTGCTTTTTGCGATGGAGGTGTAAAGGTCAAGAAAGCCCTGCTGCGCAGCACGATTCAAATACAGTCATCGTACTTATCCTAAAGGGAGTGCAAGTGCCTGCCCACTTAGAATTTGTGAGAGGCGAACATTTCTTCAAGACCTTCCCACCAAACTTTCTTCTGCTAGGCGGCCTTCTGTTGCTTCAACAGTGACAGCGCCTTGTCCAATTGCAAGTCTGGTTTGGGGGCGGCAGGGGGCTGCGCTGGCTGCTTCGCAGAGGTCTTTCCAGGCGCGGTCGGTACTGTGATTCCCGGCACCTCTGGAGGACCGCTGAGGTTCATTCCATTATTTTCTGCGACCAGGACATTGGGCGTTACTGCGTCCGTCTGTATGATTTTACCGTTCGGCCCGTGATACTTCGCGACAGAAAGGAACAAGACCGCCCCATCGGGCATCGGAATCTGTTTCTGGACTGAACCGGAGCCGAAAGTACGATCTCCTACCAGTTGCGCGCGATTGTTGTCTTTCAACGCGGCTGCCACAATCTCTGCCGGTCCAAATGTTCCGTGGTTCACCAGAACAGTCATCGGGGCCGAGGTCACGAAATTCTTCGCGTCCGCCGTCCATGTCTGCTCCGGATATTTCTGACCTTGCAGCGTGGCGATTGTTCCTGTCTTCAGAAATGCATTTGACAGACGCACGGCAGAGTCCATGTCGCCGTCAGTAACATCGCGCAGGTCGAGCAGGACTTTCTGCTGACCGGTCTTCTGCACTTGCCCCAACTTTGCCAGCATCTCATCGACGCGGTCTTTGCTGAGATCGTAAGGCTTTAAGTACAAAATGCTGCTGTTCTCATACTCATCTACATGCAGTGCAGGATATTGCGTAGGCGTTCGGGTCAGCGTCATTGCGTCCGGGGAGGCGCTGGTTGGCTCAATCACCGAAAAACTGACCTTCGTCCCCGGCTGCCCTTCGAGGGAAAGTTGAATGATCTGCAACGGCATGACGCGCGTACTCTGGTTGGCGATCGACTCGATCACGTCCCCGCCCACGATTCCCGCCTTTTCCGCCGGACTGCCCGGAACTACGGAAACTACGGTCGCGTAGCCAAACCGCTTGGAGATGACCACGCCGATCTGCGCCTTGCTCTCGTTTTGATGTGCCTGATAGGTCTTGAACTCCGCCGGAGTCAGGTAGCCAGAATCGGGATCCAGTCCTTCCAACAGGCCATGCAGCGATCCGTTCGTGACATCGACGATGTTCGGAGTGACCACGTAATCGTTCTGTATGTGCTGTAGGACTTCGCTGTAAACTTCAATCTGCTGATAGGCGCTATCGTCCGAACCAGCGCTTACGCCGCCGGGCAGAATGCCACCTAAAAATACAAACACGACCAGCAACACAGAGATGGCGAGAAGAGAAAGCTTAATAGCTTTAGGCATACGTAATGGGCGCAGCTCCACAACAGCCGCTGCCTACAGTGTACAACTTTCAGCCGTCTTTCATGAATGCCGGTCGGTGGCGCGATCGATTGAATTGAATATGGCAAATAGCTGCCAGAGGCGCTAAAGTAGCTACGGCGCGCAGTACGCTACTGACATGAACGACGAAATGGACAAAAGACAATTTCTGAAAACTTCGGGTGTTTTCCTGACCAGCAGCCTGCTATCGCGCTTCTCCTCTGGCGAATCGCAAATCTTGCCTGAAATCGAGCACCGTAAAAACTGGTCCGGAAATTACGAATACCATACCGAGCGGCTGTATGTTCCCAAAACAGTGGAGCAAGTGCAGCAGGTTGTGAAGAGTTGCACCAAGCTGAAGGCGTTAGGCACGCGTCATTCTTTCAACAGCATCGCCGACAGCAGCGCGAATCAGATTTCTTTGAAGCACCTCGATCGGATGGTTTTAGACCCAAAAGCGCGGACCGTCTCCGTCGGCGCGGGTGTCACCTATGGTCAACTTGGCCCGTATCTGGATCGCCAAGGCTATGCGCTGCACAATCTTGCCTCCTTGCCACAGATTTCTGTCGTGGGCGCGTGTGCGACGGCCACGCATGGCTCTGGCAACACGAATGGGAACCTTTCCACCGCAGTCGCTGCCATGGAAATTGTTACTGCGAATGGGGAGGTGATGACTTTTTCAAGTGAACGAGATGACGCAAGGTTTTCAGGGACCGTCGTCGGTCTGGGCGGACTGGGCATCGTCACCAGCGTCACGCTGAATGTTCAGCCCACCTATCAAATGACGCAAGTGGTTTACGAAAATCTATCTATCGACCAACTACAACACCATCTCGACGAAATCTTCGGCAGCGGTTACAGTGTCAGCCTCTTTACGGACTGGCAAGACCATTGTATGACTGAGGTATGGATCAAACGGCGCTTTCAACCCGGCTCCAAACCCGACCTTGCGCCGGAGTTTTTTGGGGCGAAGCTCGCCACCAGAAAACTTCATCCAATTGCCGGGCATTCCGCGGAAAGCTGCACCGAGCAGATGGGGATTCCCGGCCCGTGGTATGACCGCCTCCCGCACTTCCGCATGGGCTTCGTCCCCAGCAGTGGGGCCGAACTGCAAACGGAATACTTCGTTCCCCGCAGCAAAGGGTACGAAGCGATCCTGGCTATCGAACAACTTCGCGATCGGATAACGCCGCATCTGTTCATATCAGAGCTGCGCACCATTGCCGCGGACGATCTTTGGATGAGTCCCTGCTACCGGCAAGACTCCATGACGCTTCACTTTACCTGGAAACCGGAATGGCCTGTAGTCAAGAAAATACTGCCGCTGATTGAAGCCAAGCTGGCGCCGTTCCAAGCCAGGCCGCACTGGGCCAAACTGTTCACCATGCCGCCATCTACCATCCGGCCCATGTATGCAAAACTGCCCGATTATCGAGCGTTGCTGGATCATTACGATCCCAACGGAAAATTTCGCAATCAATTTCTGAGAACGAACATTTACGGGGTGTGAGGGCTTTATTTTGCTTGCCTTGTTCCAGCAGAAAACGATGCAAAACTGGTGGCGGCGAGTGGAATCGAACCACCGACCTACGGGTTATGAGTCCGTCGCTCTAACCATCTGAGCTACGCCGCCATGGAGGGATGTTGCTGAAGCACGCTCCTGAACAGAACATG
>JAJYGR010000084.1 GCA_021790655.1 Acidobacteriota bacterium
ATTTTCTACAGAGCTTCTCGAACTCGATGGACCATGCGTAAAAGGCCTGTGCATCTTTGCTTGTGTCCATGCTCAATCGTTGCAACGGAATGTTATATCGGTTCAGTTCCTTATGTGCATTTTGGGTACGTTCGGCCAGCCCTGACAGAGACAATATCTGTCTGGCTGTCTCATCCTTCGCCAGCACCTGGCGCCATAGATGCAGCTCCTGCACATCCGTCAACAGCACTCGCGTCTCTGCGCCACCGATGCATGCGCCATCCCACAGTGTTCTCAACCATGGCTCCCATGCGAGGATTTGGGGCGTCAACCACCCGAAGTTGCCGCTTGCTTGTCGCCAATGGTTGTAACGTTGGCGCAAGGCGCGGGCAGCGCGAACAGTTCTGGTGATGATTGCTGCTTCGCCAATGTTCCGCTCAAGCGCCTGGAACAGCTCGTGCTCTGTCCGCATGGAAGAGAAAGACATTTTAACGTTATACGCCACTTACGCAGAGACGCTTCCACAGCCTGCGTTGGTCTCACGCAAATGGGCAGTCTTCTCGTAGGCGAGACAATGATCCGCGATGATATGCTGGGCAGTGAGACGTTGCGCCGCATCTTTGTTGCTGCTATTGACGGCCTTATTGCCGTTGCAGCCGTTGTTTGCCGGCGCCCAGGCGACAGCCAGTCTGCCAGCGTGTTGCCGTCGCAATGGCGCGCACCATTGCATGATGATGCAAATGGCGGCGCTTTCAGGCTCTACAGACCATGCCATTGTTTCCACGCCACCGTGCCCATGGTGGAAGCTCGCCGTTCCTCCTGCTGTGGTAGCGACAATCGGTTCGCCAAGCAAACTGATTTCCCAACCGGCAAAGGTTGGGAACGTTGCTGTTACTTCTCCGTCCCTTTCCTTAGCTCGCGTTTTACGCTCGCGGTCCACGCGTGCGCCCCCCGCTTCCATCCTCTAAAGCATCTCTTATCAAGTTTCGTGGTAGGCGAAGAGCATTGCCTCTCCCTCCTCCATCGCGACTGTGGGTCGATCACTAACTCCGCGTGGCCTTATTTATGTGGATGATTCCCAGATGGTAGTTCGATCTTTCACCGGAAGATGTGTAAGAGGCTGGAATGCGCAAGCTAATGTATCTCGTTTTTGTTATTTCATTGGGCATGAATATTTGTAGTAGTACGGCATACGCGACTGTCTTTGGAGAACTACAGGGCATCGTGCATGATCCGCAGCATCGACCGATCGCCAATGCTCAGATCACCATCAATGCTGCGTACTCGCAATTTACCCAGACCACGCACACCAATCAGGACGGCTATTTTTCATTTCTGACGCTACCGTTGGGCAACTACAAAATCACCATTGTCGCTTCCGGGTTTGATGTGCTTCAGCAGACGATCACAATTTACTCGGACAACTCGCCCATTCTGCATTTCCCTCTCCAGGTCGGTAGTGTGCAGCAGTCGGTCCGGGTGACGTCGCAGACCGATGTTGCGAATGTAAATTCGGTCACGCCGACCACGTTGGTGAATCGGCTGGACATTGCACGGACCCCGGGGGCGGACCGCACGGACAGCATGGCGATGATTACCGACTACGTTCCAGGCGCATACATGGTGCATGATATGTTGCATGTGCGCGGAGGGCATCAGGTGAGTTGGGAGATCGATGGCGTCGAAATTCCCAATACAAACATCGCCAGTAATCTGGGGCCGCAGATTGACCCAAAGGACATCGGTTATCTTGAGGTGCAGCGTGGCAGCGATAACGCGGATGTTGGAGACCGCACTTATGGTGTCTTCGACGTATCCCCGCGCACCGGTTTCGAGCGCGACAACGAGGCGGAACTGGTCCTAAGCGCGGGCAATTTTTACCAGACCAACGATCAGCTCAACTTTGGCAGTCACACCGAGAAGTTCGCCTACTATGCCAGTTTGAATGGCAACCGCACAAATTATGGGCTGATGCCGCCAATCGCGAAGCCTTACCGCGATGCAGCGAATGGATATGGCGGATTTTCCTCGCTGGTCTATAACCGCGCGCCACGCGACCAGTTGCGGCTGGTCTCGCAGTTACGCGCGGATTATTTCCAGATTCCCTACGATCCCAATCCAAATGACTACGAAAATCAACAATATAATTCCAGCGGCCTGAGAGATGGGCAGCATGAGGTCGATGGATTCTCGGCATTTTCCTGGGTGCATACCTTCCATGCATCTACCGTGCTTCAGCTATCGCCGTATTATCACTACAATAGCGCAAACTACAATCCCGATCTGAATGACATTCCTGTAGCGACGACTTCCGACCGGGCATCTAATTACGCAGGGTTACAAGCTTCCGCTACGACGCAGATCGCAAGTAACACGTTGCAGGCAGGCTTCTATTCTTTTGGGCAGCATGACAGCTATAAATTTGGCGCTGTGTTTAACAATGACAGTTATAAGAATTTCCTCATTCGTGACGGCGCGGCAGCAGGTTTGACGGAAGAATATATATCCGATAACTACAAGGCCACTCGGTGGCTGACGTTGATTGCGGGCCTGCGCGCCTCCCAATTTACAGCCAGCATTACAGAGATAGAGAATGATCCTCGTCTCGGTATTGCTGTACAGATACCAAAGATCGACTGGGTATTTCGCGCCTTCTACGGCCACTACTATCAACCGCCGCCGCTCCTAACTGCATCCGGCCCACTGATCGGTTACGCGAACAATAGCAACACAGCTTTTCTGCCATTGCACGGAGAGCGCGATGAAGAGCACCAGTTCGGCTTGCAGGTCCCGTTCCGGGGATGGCTGCTGGATGCGGACAACTTTGAGACGCGCGCCAATAATTTCCTGGACCATTCCAATGTTGGGGAATCGAATATTTTCTTTCCTATAACAATTCAGGGCGCCTTGATTCAAGGCTGGGAGTTGACCATCCATTCGCCGACACTATGGCACTTCGGGCAGGCACACCTTGCTTACTCCAACCAGTTAGCGGAGCAACGCGGACCAATCACCGGTGGGCTGGTCTGCTACCCCTTCACGGCGCCGCAATGTAATTCCGGCTTCAACTATGTTCCACTGGATCACGACCAGAGAAATACGTTGAACGTCGGCATGGATGCAGCGCTCCCAGGAAATGTTTATGCCTCGACCAATCTTTACTATGGATCGGGCTTTTACAATGGCGACCCGAACGCGGAATACCCCGGGGAATATCTGCCTCACGATACGAACCTGAGTTTTTCTATGGGAAAGACTTTCAGAAAGAAAACCACAGTTTCGATCAATGTAACGAACACAACGAATCATCGCGTGCTGCTCGACAATAGCCTGACCTTTGGCGGGTTTCATTACAACGCGCCGCGAGAGTTCTACGGTGAGGTACGCTACAAATTCCACTACGATCGGTTGTTTCGCAAATAGGAGATGCAGTCGAAATGAAAACTATATTTGGAGCAACGAAGCGGAGCGCATTCTCATTCGGAGTTTACCTGCTGGCCGCATCTGTCGCTTGCATCTGCGTGAATGGATGTCACTCCACCGCGAAGGAGAAAGCCGCCAGTAGTGCCGGTTCGTCAGCGTCTCCCTCTACGGCCAAACAATATTCCGTGCGTGGTAAAGTCGTTTCTGTCGATGCGAAAGATGGTGTCATTTCGCTCGATACGGAAGCGATTCCTGGTTTTATGGAAGCGATGAGCATGGCATATACACTTCAGAATCCTTCCATAGCTTCCGAGTTACATCCAGGAGACAGAATCACTGCACAATTGCATGTGGGAGCGCAAGGCGCGGTCTTGAGCGATATCGACATCATCCAGCAGGCAAACTTAAATATCAAACCCACTGTGCAATATCATGTTCCGAGGGATGGGGACGCGGTGCCGAACTTTGCTCTTCGGAACCAGAGCGGCAAGGAAATTCATCTCAATCAATTTCACGGCAAAGTGCTGGTGCTGACTTTTATCTACACGCGTTGTCCATCGGCTAAATATTGCCCCCTAATGAGTCGGAATTTTGCCAAGCTGGATACGATGCTGGCAGCCGATCCGAAGCTTTACGCACGGACGCATTTACTCAGCGTGAGTTTCGATCCAAAGTACGATACGCCAGCGGTGTTGCGCAGCTATGGTGGCGCGTATACCGGCCAGTACACCAAAGAAAAATTTGCGCATTGGGATTTTGCCGCACCGAAAGAGAGGGAGCTGGCATCTCTATTGCAGTGGTTCGGCGTCGGCGTTACATCGACGGATGGCAAGATCCTGCAACACTCTCTATCGACGGCTGTGATCGGTCCGGATGGAAAAATCCGTAACTGGTATCCGACGAACACCTGGACGCCGCCACAGCTCATGCAAGACGCGCAGCAAGTTCTGGCAGCGAAAGGGGAGCAAAACGGAGCGAGAAAGTAAGCAAATGGTCATCGTATTGATGGGAGTGACAGGAACTGGAAAAACCACTGTGGGCCAGGCTCTGGCGCAGGCGATGCACTGTGAATTCGCCGATGCCGACGATTCTCATTCGCCGGAGAATCGCGCAAAAATGCACGCCGGTATTCCGCTGACGGATGGAGATCGCGGACCGTGGCTGCGCAGTCTTCATCGGCAGATTGAAACATGGCTGGCGGAGGGCGTGGATGCGGTGCTGGCATGTTCGGCACTCAAAAAGTCGTACCGCGCTGAATTGGCAAATGGACTAACGCCTGATTCAATCCGCTTTGTATATCTCACGGGACCGGAGCCGGTGATTCAGGCGCGGCTGGACTCGCGGCAGGGGCACTATATGCCAGCATCTCTGCTTGGCAGTCAAATAGCAGATCTGGAGCCACCGACGGACGCAATAGCTGTTTCCATCACGCAAACGGTCCCGGCGATTGTGCAGGAAATACTCGGTGCATTGGCGCTCGAAGGCTATGCTGGTAAAGAGTAGTCCTAGTAAATAAATTTACCGGAGGGTTTGTTACCTTGGCAAAACTTACGATGATTTTTGCGATTCTTTTGATCATTCTCGGGGTGGCCGTTTTTGTTGCAACGGGCAGCCACGCGCCAATGGCGCTGATACCCACTTTTTTGGGGGTCCTTCTCGGCATTCTTGGTTTGTTTGCGAATACGGAAAACAGCAAGCGACGCATGCTCTTTATGCATATCGCTGTGACGGTTGGCCTCATTGGGTTTATCTTTCCCGGTTCGCGGGCGGTGGGAGACCTTATCAGGCTGATGCACGGTCACGCTATTTTACGTCCGGTAGAGATGCAGGAAGAGTTGGCGATGGCGGGGACCTGTTTGATATTTGTCCTGCTGTGCGTCCGTTCTTTTATTGCCGCGCGTCGGGCACGGACTTAGGCACCGCGGTCCAGAGACAAGAAAGGCAGCATGGCGATACGACCAGCATGGGTAGGGGCAGGCACGCGCAGCGGGCGCAAGTCGGAGTCCGCCGGTGGACGCGCGTCAGCAGACAGACCTGAAAGTAAAAAAAAGCCAGAGCTGCGTAAAGTGCTACCGGAGATCTGGGCGCTGGTCCATCCGCGCCGCTGGGTCCTTGCTCTTGGCATGTTGCTAATGGTGATCAACCGGGTATCCGGTTTTGTACTGCCTGCTTCGACGAAATATTTGATTGACCGTGTCATCGGCAAACATAACGTGGGTTTGCTGCCCTGGATCGTGGGTGCTGTCGTTGTTGCGACGACCATTCAAGGAATTACTTCCTTTGCGCTGACGCAACTACTCTCCAAAGCGGCGCAACGTCTGATCGCCGAACTTCGCGTCAAAGTGCAGCAGCATGTGGGGCGACTGCCCATTGCCTTCTACGACGCCAATCGCTCGGGCACACTGGTTTCCCGCATCATGACGGATGTCGAAGGCGTGCGAAACCTGATCGGCACCGGACTGGTGGACTTTGTCGGTGGCCTTCTTACGGCTGTGATTGCGTTCGTATATCTGCTTCACATCAGCGTGGTGATGACGCTGCTGGCGTTTGGCGTCGTTGTAGTTTTTACTGCGATTCTCCAGGCGGCCTTCAAAACCATTCGCCCCATTTTTCGTGAGCGTTCCAGGATCAATGCCGACGTGACCGGCAGGCTGACCGAATCGCTGGGCGGCGTGCGCGTGGTGAAGGGCTACCATGCAGAGGAGCGCGAAGCTCAAGTATTTGCCGGGGGTGTACAGCGACTGCTGGACAACGTGATTCGCACGCTGACGGCGCAGTCGTTCATGGGGCTTGCCTCGACCGTCGTACTGGGCGCTGTGGGCGCGTTGGTCATGTTTTTCGGCGCGCGACTGGTGCTGGCGCACAAGCTCACGCTCGGCGGGTACTTTTCCTACACCTTGATTCTGGCGTACATGATTGCGCCAGTAGTGCAGATCGTTGCCATTGGAACGCAGTTGACGGAAGCCATTGCCGGGCTGGACCGTACCAGCGAAATCCTGAACGAATCCGATGAAGAAAATGATCCGCAACGCACGGCTGCACTCGGAGCTATTCGTGGAGAAGTCTTGTTTCAGGACGTCTTCTTTGCTTATGAGCCTAGCAAACCGGTGCTGCACGGCATCTCGCTGGAGGCCGCTCCCGGCACGGTGACGGCTCTGGTTGGGCCATCGGGATCGGGCAAATCCACCATCATCAGCCTGCTGTGCGCCTTTCACAAGCCAGATGCAGGTCAGGTGCTGATCGATGGAATCGATCTTTCGACGGTGCGACTGAGTGACTATCGCACGCAACTGGGCGTGGTGTTGCAGGAGTCCTTTCTGTTCGATGGGACCATCCGCGAGAACGTGCAATTTTCGCGTCCGACGGCCAGCGAAGCGGAAGTGCTGGAAGCTTGTAGGATTGCGCGCGTCGATGAATTTGCCGAGCGCTTTCCCGAAGGCTACGAGACCATTGTGGGTGAGCGCGGCGTGAAGCTCTCCGGCGGCCAGCGCCAGAGGATCTCGATTGCGCGCGCGATTCTGGCGAATCCACGCATCCTGATCCTCGATGAGGCGACATCGAGTCTCGACTCTGAAAGCGAAGCGATGATTCAGGAAGGTCTTTCATACCTGATGCGAGGACGGACAACTTTCGTCATTGCACACCGGCTTTCGACGATCCGCCGCGCGGACCAGATCCTTGTCGTCGAAGAAGGAAAAATTGTAGAGCGCGGCACGCACGCCGAGTTGTATGCGCAGAACGGACGCTACTGGGACCTCTACACGCGGCAGCACGGACTACAGGCGAACCTGTTTCTTGCGCCCGGCGAGGGCGACAGTATCCCCGACGAGGCAATTCAAGGAGCAGGCAAGAAGAACGCCGACTTGAGCTTCTCTCAGGCGTTGCGCGGCGTTCGCTGAACATCGCGCATATTGATTCAAATTTTCTCCACGCCAAGCTGCCACAGCAGAAAAGCATAATCGAAGGCGATTTCCTTCAGGTAGTCGTAGCGGCCCGAAGCGCCGCCGTGTCCAGCCTGCATATTGGTGTGGAGTAGCAGCAGATTGTTGTCGGTTTTCAGCGTCCGCAACTTCGCTACGTATTTTGCCGGCTCCCAGTACATCACCTGGCTGTCGTTCAGAGATGTTTTCACCAGCATCGCCGGATAATTTTTGGCCGCCAGATTGTCATAGGGAGAATATGCGAGCATGTACTCGAATGCAGCCTGCTCATTGGGGTTTCCCCACTCCTCATATTCTGGCACGGTCAGCGGAAGGGAGGCATCGAGCATGGTGTTCATCACATCGACAAACGGAACGTGGGAAAGTACCACACGGAACAGATCGGGCCGCATGTTGGCGACGGTCCCCATCAATAATCCACCTGCGCTGCCGCCTTCAATCGCCACACGGTCTTTTGCGCTGTAACTGTTCGCGACCAAGTGTTCTGCAACAGTAATGAAGTCCGTAAATGTGTTGAGCTTCTGCATCATGCGACCGGCATCATGCCACGGCTTGCCCATTTCCCCGCCGCCGCGGATGTGCGCATACGCGAGCACGACGCCGCGATCAAGCAAGCTCAGGCGGTTGGAATTGAAGCCAATCGGCAGGGAGTAGCCATACGATCCGTAAGCGTAGAGATAGAGCGGGTTCTTGCCGCGCTCGAAAGCATCTTTGCGATACACGATAGAAACAGGAACCTGAACGCCGTCGGCGGCAGTGGCGTAGATGCGCTCAGAAGTGTACAGCGCGCGATCGAAGCCACCGGGAACTTCCATCTGCTTCAGTAGCGTGCTCTTGCCGGTAGTTAACTCGTACTGAAAGACAGAACTGGGAGTGACCAGTGAATGATAGCCATAGCGATAGGTTGCGGTGTCGAATTGGCGATTGATGCCGGGAGTTGCGGTGTAGGTCGGCTCCGGAAATAAAATTTCTCGCGCTGGAGTTTCCTCTTGCGCAGCCAAGTCAAAAATGCGCAGGCGAGGCAGTCCCTGGAAGCGTTCGCAGGCCACATAAAAATCTCGGAACAGGTCGATATCTTCCAGCATGATATCTTCGCAATGTGGCAGAATCTCCTGCCAATGTTCGCTGCCTTGAAGTCCGACTGGAGATGTGACCAGGCGAAAGTTGCGGCCCGTATCGTTGATGCGTAGGAAAAACTTTCCCTCCCGATGATCGGCGTAATACTCGATATTGTCGCGGCGCGGCTCGATGCATTGGAAGCTGCCAGATGGGTCGTTCGCTGCCAAAAACCATTGCTCGCTGGTGGTGTGGCTGGCAGCCTCGGCAATCAAGAATTTCCCATCCCGTGTTCGGCCCACGCCCACGTTGAAGCGCTCGTCCGGTTCTTCCCATGCAACTTCGTCGGGAGAAAGTGTCAGATGCGAGTCATCGAGACTGCGGCGATGGATCTGATACGGACGCTTCGTTTCCTCGTCTTCCACGCTATAGAAAAGTGTGCGATTGTCGGTAGCCCAGACGATGGAGCCGACTCGTTCCGCGAGGCGCTGCATGGTTTCTCCGGTCAACAGATTTTTTATATGCAGCGTGTACTGACGAAAACCTGTGTTGTCCGTCGAATAGGCGAGCCAATTGCCGTCGTCGGTGACGGCGGACATGCCGATGGACATAAACGCCTCTCCTTCGGCCAGTTTGTTTGCATCCAGCAATATTTCTTCATCGGCAAATCCTGTCACTGGGGGAAGTGGACGTGGAGTCAATCCGGGCTGCACAGGAACGCGGCAATAAATTGCATATTGCTGTCCCTCCTGGGTGCGCGAATAGTATTCGAATCGCCCGTCGCGGTAGGGAACGGAGACATCGGTCTGCTGGATATGGCCCAGCATCTCAGTGTAGAGGGTGTCGATCAGGGGCTGCGCAGGCTCCATGACGGAGTGGGTATAAGCATTTTCCGCTTCCAGATAGGCAATCGTTTCCGGAGATTCTTTCTCGCGAAGCCACGCGTAGTCGTCCTGGAGCGTGTGACCGTGGATAGGGATGGCATGAGGTTCTTTGCGGGCAACGGGAAAAATTGATGTCATAAGGTTTAGCTTAAATAGAGTGCAATATTCAATATTAGGATGCGGGCCGCGTAAACTAAAAATTTAGCGACGTGATTTGCAGCAGATCAAAAGCATACAAAAATCATTTTCCAAAGATGAGCGTAAAGTATTGCCGAGGAGCATGTACGTGATCAGAAGTCATCGCCTTGAAGCAGTGGCCGTTTTGACCGCCCTGATGGGAATGTTCTGCTGGCATGCAAATGCACAGACAGCCACGCAGCAGGAAGCAGTTCCACAGTTGATTCAACAGGCGCAGACGGTCCATATTCCGATTACCGCCATCAGTCACGACAACACGCTGCCGATCAAGGACCTGACAGCATCCGACTTGCGGCTGGATGTCGATGGAAAGCCCCATGCGTTCGAGCTTTCACGGCAATGGGCCCGTACCGTCAATCCGAAAACAGGCCAGCCGGAAGACCGGCCAAATCTGCTGATTATCGTGCCATTTGACGGGCCGCAATATCGCAAAGACGCTATCGATGAGGCTATTCACGATCTCAGGATGGAGCCTGATCTTGGCTGGAACATTTCCATTCTGGATGATGGCGGCGATCAGACGTCCTACACGCGCGATTTGAATACGGTGATTGCCGATCTGGTGAAGGTTGAGAACGAAAATCCCGCAGATACGGACCTCGATACATGGCGACTCACAGCGTCGTTGGCCATTGCCAGCATGCGCGAGCTGCCCGGTCGCCGGGTTGTTATGACGCTGGGCGATATCTATCACGAAATGGTTTTTGACGGCACGCAATTGGTGTATGAAAACTTTGAAGCGCATGATGTTGCCTCAGCCGCGCGCGAAGCGGGTGCAGTGATCTACGCCGCAGAAAGTTTTCAGGAGATCGGACGCCTGAGAGGATTGTTCCCCTACTACTACACATTAGGTTTCGGTCCGTGGATGTTGCTGACGCGAGACGACCACCTGGAGGGTTGGATTTCCAATTTTGTATCCGACACAATCGCTGAGATTCGACAGGACGGGATGGGTGCCTATGATATAGATATCCATCTGAATCTAAAGGAAATGAACGGACTGCCCCACGCCATCTCGGTCACGGCCATTCGACCGAAAATGATTTTGAATGTGCCGCCGTACTATATGGCGCCGAATCTCTCGCAGCTCCAGGACCTGTCTCTGGTTTCACCGAAACTGCGACAGGTTCTGAAGAACCCTCCGCCTGCTACTGCGTCGCCGCTTCAACTGGCAACGCAGATGGAATACTTTCCGCATGCCGATCGCAGGGGCGGAACGCAATACATGACGACCGGACTTTTCTGGACCAACCCGGGTTCCCCGCCGCCGTTATTGGAAGCGGCACAACAACTGCAACAAACCAGCACTGGTTACATGGTAAGTACGGTTGTCGGCAAGATGAAATGGACGGTTCCCGAACCACTATGGAACACCGCGATCGATGTAGGGCCAGGAGCCTATCAGTTCCGGGTGGGAGTCGCGGATGAAACGGGAAAAATTGCCGCTGGCACCTTAACATCGTTCACCGTCGACCCAACTGGAAACGATCCTGTGATGATCAGCTCGCTGGTCCTGGGCAAGAGTTGTACTTTCATTCCGAAGCCGACAACAGTCCCGGCTACAAAATCGCAGGGAGTTGACTACCTGCTCGCAGGCAACTGTGATCTACAGCCAGACCCGAGCCATTATTACTCCCCACAGGATGTTATTTGGACACTGGTTCGGATCACGCCAGTTGCCAAGCTGGCGAACCGCCCATCGAAAGACTGGAAAGGCAGTTTCATCATCGTCGACGCGAAAGGGAGCAAACTGGCAGAGGAGCCGATCCATTGGCTGACGGCAGCCGACGGCGGCTTTGTCGCGACCACCGCGTTTCCGTTGGATAATCCGAAACTGAAGCTCATGAATGGCGAATATGCTGTGATACTGACGTTGAAAGGGCCGGGCATTCCAAGAAACTATGCGGAAGATGCTCCATTTTTGGTCTATGGGGCCCAGGATCCGTCCTTAGACAACAAGAAGGGCAAAAAGTAATCGTCCATTTTATCCAGCCGCAGATTGGACGACGAAGAGTTCATAACCAAGAACTTGGCCTTCCTCCTTGGAATCACTCTGGCTTCATACATATCCGAATGTTTATGCTGCTCGCGCATATGAAAAAAGAGGGAACTAGTCATGGACCAACTAGTCATGGACCAACTCTTATGTGGTGCCGATCTGAAGTCTTGATGAAGACCAATTTCTGCGTTCACGCCACAGATCCGATACAGGCAAGGGAACTGTTGGATGGTCTACACTCCTATGGTTAGCACTACAGTTGTAACTAATGGGCAGAGAGCAGGAGTTGTTGTTTTCGGAAGTGGAAGATACGTGCCAGGAATTGGTGATGTCTTCGCCACTCAGACCAGCGCAGAAGATGTTCCAGGCCGCGCCAGCCGCTGCGCAGCACGGAAGCGAGCAAATGCCGGATTTCCGGTACGCTGAGGGGAACCTTCTTGGCGGAAGGTTTTTTCTCCCCGGCGCGCAGCACCGCCAGAACGGCCAGGGCCAGCATGGACAGGGTGATGTGCCGATACCAGCCCCGCCAGTGCCGGACTTCGTAATGATCCAGTCCGCACTCGCCTTTGGCCATCTGGAAAGCGCTTTCGATGGCCCAGCGCTGTCCGGCGACGGCCACCAGGGTCTTCAAACGGCCCTGCTTCTTGCCGGCATACGTGAATGAAATAGAAGGCGTACTCGGGCTCGGCTTCCAGACTGCGCCGCGCCAGCAACGCAGAAACTCGTGGTGCAGAGCAATGCAGTGATCGGTATCTACTGCGTCAACAATAAGAAACTTCATGTGCAAACTATACGCCGAGTGCCCCATATCTACCCGCGTCTCGTGCGGGAGATGTGGAAGGCCTCATTCCCTGGCTACAGGGTACATTCGTTTCCCAAATGAACCGCAAAGTGCATGGCGCATCTGGGACACCCGGCATATCGCGGCTGTATTGTCGACTGCTCGGAAACTGACACTTTCCTCTGACGCAGATTTGCGCACCGCAGAATTCTCCCTTTGCTACACTGCCAACAACTGACTTGATCGCGCCCCGCATGAACCTCGTCGAACTGGATCGAATTTCCAAAGCCTACGACACCAAGATTGCTGTCCATGAGTTGAGTCTTGCAATCGAGGCCGGAAAAATGTTTGGGCTCCTCGGCCCGAATGGTGCCGGCAAGACTTCTACCATCCGCATGATGATTGGTATGACGCTGCCCGACTCCGGCACGGTCACGTTGTTCGGTCAGCCGTTTACGCGCAAAAGCCTGTACCGCGTCGGCTACCTGCCGGAGGAGCGTGGCCTGTACAAGAAGATGAAAGTGCTCGACCAGCTTGTGCTACTGGGCCAATTGCATGGACTGAAGGCGACCCAGGCGGAGGACCGCGCCCGCCGATGGTGCGAGCGGTTGGAAATCGCCGGGTCGCTCGACAAGAAGACCGAAGAGCTTTCCAAGGGGATGCAGCAGAAGATCCAGTTCATCGCCGCGATCCTTCACGACCCGGAACTGTTGATTATGGACGAGCCTTTTTCCGGGCTTGACCCCGTCAACGCAGCCATGTTGCAGGACGTGCTGGTAGAGCTGAAAAACAAGGGCAAAGCCGTGCTGTTTTCCACCCATCGCATGGACCAGGTGGAGAAGCTGTGCGATTCCATTTGCCTGGTCCATCAGGGCGATGCGGTCCTTACCGGCACTGTCCGCGAAATCAAATCCCGATATCCCAAAAATCGTCTGCGCGTGCGATATGAAGGCGATGCTGCGTTCCTTTCTCATCCGTCGATTGCGGAGGCGCGCCAGAGCAATGGCACTGCGGAAATTCGGCTGCGCGATGGGGCCGATCCGCAGCAGGTCCTGGCGGCGGCCATGGCAAAGGCGCGTGTGACCTACTTCGATGTGATGGAACCGACGCTGGAAGAGATCTTTATCGAGACCGTTGGAGGCAAAGCGAATGCGTAACGTGTGGCTGATCGCCCGGCGCGAGTACCTGGAGCGCATCCATACCAAGGCTTTTCTGGTTTCGCTCGTCGGCTTTCCATTGATTATGGCCGCGGTCATCCTTGGCCCCATGGTCCTTGCCAAGTCCAGCGGCCATGAGAAACACATTGTCGTGGTTGCATCGGACCTGGCGTTGGCGCGTCCCATCGCGCAGGAACTTGAAGCGCCAGTGAACAACGACCCCAACGTCGAGGCCGCTGAAAGACCTAAATTTTACGTCACGATGGAAGAGCCAGCGCCAGAACTTAAGGAACATTTGACACGAGATGTTCAGCAGAAATCGCTGGATGGTTTTTTGTGGCTGGACCACGCCGATGGCATACTCCGGGCCGACTACTATTCCAACTCGTCCGAAGATTTTGAACTTGCCGATGTATTGGAGACGGCGGTCCAACACGCGCAGGCTTCGGAGCAGTTGCTTGCCGGGGGAATGCCTGCAAGCCAGGTGCAATCTCTTTTTAACGCGCATGTGGAAATGAGGAAAGTTGAAGGCGGTAAGGATGTTGGCGGGATCAGCACCTTCGGCTCATCCATGTTTTTAATCATGATGCTCTATATCGCCATCCTTGTGCAGGGAGTCGCTGTCGGCAACTCTGTAGTGGAAGAGAAAACATCCCGGATTTTTGAAATCATGCTGGCCACCGTGACGCCCCAGGAAATGATGAGCGGAAAATTGCTTGGCGTGGGCGCGATCGGGTTGACACAGGTGGCCCTCTGGATGCTCTGCGGAGTGCTGCTTGCTGCGCCAGGACTATTGGGTGCGCGCGCCGCCGGACAATATGCCTTCCATCTTTCTCCACTCCATGCGATGGCGTTTGCGGTCTGCTTTATTCTGGGTTTTCTCTTCTACAGCGCGTTATCGGCCATGCTTGGCTCCCTGGTCAACAGCACGCAGGAACTGCAGCAGCTCAACATGTTCATGGGGATGCCGCTGGCTTTCTCGATCGTCCTGTCGCAGCAGGTCATCTCCAACCCCTCCAGCACGTTGTCCATCCTGCTTTCCATGCTGCCACCGTGCGCGCCGATATTGATGTACCTGCGCATCTCTGTGTTGACGCCGCCACTATGGCAGATCGCGTTATCGCTGGCCCTGATGTTGGCTGGCGTCTGGGGAGTGGTGTGGCTGGCTTCACGCATCTATCGCGTAGGCGTGCTGATGTACGGCAAGCGGCCCACCTTGCCGGAACTGATGCGCTGGCTGCGATATAGCTAGCGCTAGAATGGCGATGTGGCCACCCGCTACAACCTGAAGCAGCGTATTGCGCTGGCCTTGCTGCCGCCCATCTGGGCCTTGTTGATTCGTCTGCTGAGCGCAACCTTGCGTTTTGAAGATATTGGCGAGCCTGCCGCCCATGCCGACGCCAACCCTGAGACCCGCGTCTACTGCTTGTGGCATCGTTCGCTGCTCTCGATTGCGTACCACTTTCGCAAGCGCAAGATTGCGATTCTCATCAGCCCCAGCTTCGATGGCGAACTGATTGCACAGACAATTTGCCGCGTTGGCTACATCCCCGTTCGCGGCTCCAGCTCGCGTGGCGGCGCTTCGGGTTTGCTTGGCATGCAACGGGTGCTCGGCGGTGAAAGCGACCAACGCTGCAACTATGCGGCATTTACCACGGACGGTCCACGAGGGCCGGTGTATCAGGCGAAGCCAGGCGGAGTGAAACTGGCGCAGCAAATTGGCGGAGGCGTGGGTATTTTTTATGCTGCGCCGGATCGCGCCTGGGTACTGAGGTCCTGGGACCGTTTCCTGATTCCCAAAC
The DNA here is from genome assembly GCA_021790655.1 of Acidobacteriota bacterium. Lineage (GTDB taxonomy): Bacteria > Acidobacteriota > Terriglobia > Terriglobales > Acidobacteriaceae > JAKAAZ01. The sequence continues at coordinate 15,221 of JAJYGR010000084.1, forward strand.
CATTCTCTACC
>JAJYGR010000144.1 GCA_021790655.1 Acidobacteriota bacterium
TTCCCGACAAAAATGTTCGTTTGATCGGGGTCGAGGCAGGTGGGCGCGGACCGGCACTCGGCGAACATGCTGCGCGATTCCAGGGCGGCTCTCCGGGCGTGCTGCAAGGGACATATTCTTATGTGCTGCAGGATGATGCCGGTCAGATATCCAACACACATTCCGTTTCCGCTGGACTCGATTACCCCTCCATCGGCCCGGAACACTCGGCGTTGCACGATTCCGGTCGTGCCGAATATGTGTCCGCAGATGACAATGCCGCCTTGCAGGCGACAGTGACACTGGCACGCGCGGAAGGAATTCTGTCGGCACTGGAAAGCGCGCACGCCGTTGCCGAGGCAATTCGTATCGCACCCAAAATGAGCCGCAAAGACATTCTGTTGATCAATCTTTCCGGGCGTGGCGACAAGGACATGGGCATTCTGGCGCGCGAACTGAAGTTGCAGGGAGCGTAACGATGGCCATTGAATTTCGTCAACATCCGGGTCTCATCGCCTATCTCACCATCGGCGATCCGGACCTGGTCACCAGCAAAAAAATTGCGTTTGCGGCGATCGACGCCGGTGCGGACGTGATAGAACTCGGCGTGCCATTTAGCGATCCGCTGGCCGATGGACCGGTGATTCAGCGGGCCAGCGAGCGCGCCGTACGCAATGGAACACGGCTGCTGGATGTGCTGGCACTGGCCCGGGAACTGCATGCGGAGCGTCCGACAGCAGGACTGGTCATCTTTTCTTATCTGAACCCGATCCTGCGCATGGGCATGGAAGCATTTGCAGGCGCCGCAGAGCGCGCTGGAGTGGATGCCGTGCTAGTTACCGATCTGATTCCGGAGGAGTCGACGGAATATCGCGCGATTTTGCGAAAGCACCACTTGCAGCCGATTTTTCTGGTTGCCCCAACCAGTCCCGATAAGCGGCTCCAGCACATTGCCGAAGTCTCCGAAGGTTTTGTCTACGCAATTTCACGCGTTGGAATTACAGGCACGCAGCAGCAGGTGGCGAGCGATGCGCGTGGACTGGTGGCGCGGCTGCGCCGCTTTACCAGCCTGCCTATTGCTCTTGGCTTTGGCATTTCCAACGCTGCGCACGTCGCTGCTGTTGCGGAGTATGCGGACGCAGCCGTGGTTGGCAGCGCCATTGTTGCACTGATCGAGCAGTCCGGCGCCGAACAGGCTCCAGCAGCGGTGGCCGCGTTCATCGCAGGGCTGCGCAAACCTGCCGAAGCGGAGAGTGTCGTTTCTTGAAAAAATGGCGGGCCTCTCCATCATTTAGGATAAGTAGCATCGACTTTTTATCGATCAGGTGAATCGCTGGGCGCGCCCGGAGTTTTGTGCCGGGGCTTTTTTTTCGAGGTGCAGAATGGATATCGCCGAGTGGCGAAAAAAAATAGACGAGCTCGACCGTCAGATTGTTCTGTTGATCAGCGAACGCGCGCGGGCGGCGCAGGCCATTGGGCGTTTGAAGCGCGCAACAGATTTGCCTGTCTACGAGCCGAACCGCGAAAGCGTGATCTTTGAGAATGTCCGAAAGAACAATCCCGGCCCTTTGCCGCACATCGAGTTGACGCATATTTACGAACGCATCATCGATGTGATGCGCGCATTGCAGAAGGATGAGCTGGCTTCCAGGCCAGCCAGTGGGCAGGATGACGCACCAGATGAAGCCAAAAATAGACGAAATGAGAACCAGCAATGATCGTTGCCATGCAGCATAACGCCACCGAAGAACAGATCCAGCAAGTGCTGGCGCGGATGGTAGAGATAGGCTTCAACGTACATCGCACTACAGGCACGCAGCAAACGGTCCTGGCCGGGGTCGGCCAGCCAGCGAGCTTCGATGTCGCCGACTTTCAGGTCATGAGCGGCGTGGCGGAAGCGCATCGCATCACGTCGCCCTATAAGCTTGCGGGACGCGGATTTCGCCCATCTGGCACGATTGTGCGCTTTCCCAACGGAGTTACAGTTGGTGGCGACGAGGTGATGGTCATGGCCGGCCCTTGCTCCGTCGAGTCGCGGGAGCAGATGTTTACCATTGCCAAACAGGTAGCGGATGCGGGTGCAAAATTTCTGCGTGGCGGCGCCTTTAAGCCGCGTAGCTCGCCATACTCCTTTCAGGGAATGGGGCTGGAAGGTCTACGGCTGCTGCGCGAAGTGGGCGATGCAACGGGCCTGCTGATTGTGAGCGAAGTGATGGAGATTTCGCAGATTGAAACAATGTTGCCCTATGTGGACTGCCTACAGGTGGGAGCGCGGAACATGCAGAACTTCAATCTGCTGCGCGAACTGGGGCTGGCGCGCAAGCCGATTCTGCTCAAGCGCGGCATTGCGGCGACGATTGAAGAAGTGCTGCTCTCAGCCGAGTACATTCTTTCCGGCGGCAACTACGACGTGATGCTGTGCGAGCGTGGTATCCGCACCTTTGAAACCTATACGCGCAATACGATGGATGTTTCCGCCATTCCAGTGTTGAAACATCTCTCGCATCTGCCGGTGCTGGGCGACCCATCTCACGGTACAGGGCGGCGCGATATGGTGCCGGCGATGGCGCGGGCCTCTGTGGCTGCGGGTTGTGACGGTCTGCTGATGGAAGTCCATCCGAACCCGGACAAAGCCATCTCCGATGGAGCACAATCTCTGTTTCCTCAGCAATTTGAAAAGCTAATGGGCGAATTGCGCATTATCGCTTCGGCGGTTGGACGGAACATCGCATAACACGAAAGGCCCCGTGGCGGAATCGATCGAGCGCATTGCAATCTTCGGCACAGGTCTGATCGGAGCTTCCGTCGGGCTGGCGCTGCGCGCACAAGGGTTTACCGGCAGCATAACGGGCTGGGACCGTTCTCTGCCGGAGGCCGAGACGGCGCGTCATCTAGGTGCGATTGATTCCATAGCGCAGGATCCTCTCGCTGCCGCCGAGCAAAGCGACTGCATCGTGCTTGCAACGCCGGTCTTTGGCATCGTGGAATGGATAGAGCGACTGGCGCCCGTACTGCATCGAGGCCAGTTGGTGACGGACGTTGGCAGCACCAAGAAAAAAATCTGTGAGATTGCTGAAAAGTTTTTTCCCGCGCGCGCAACAGCAAGCAATCCCGCGTACTTTCTTCCCGGCCATCCCATGGCAGGCAAAGAGGTATACGGGGCAGCCCATGCGGATGCTCATCTATTTCGCGGCG
>JAJYGR010000075.1 GCA_021790655.1 Acidobacteriota bacterium
CTACGCGGCGCGAAAAATGAGATGCAAACGAGAAGACTTCTTGAGTACACTGTGTCATAAGAAAGGCCGCCCTTTCCGCAGCCATAACACGCTTCGTCAACGTAGTTATGCCACAGAAATGACGGCCCTTCCAGCTATTTTTTTGCCCGCAGACTCTACCCTTTAACACGCGGCGTGTGAGATATGCAGGCTAGAAACCCAATCAAGAGACATGCAACAATTACTGCTCGAAACAATCGCCGTGTGAACTTCAAATTATCTCAATCTCCCGGATCATTGAATAGCGCTGACTTGCGAATGCTTCCAGCACTCGCCGGTGAGGGCCAATCCCATGTCGGCGAGCACCGCTAACCGCAGGAGCAGCGGTTATATTTACGGCTTGGAATCATCCGAATCCGGCGCGACCTCAAGCAAAGCTGTGCTCTGCGAATAAAGCTTGATCGTGTAATACTTGGATCCCATTTCGACAATTCCGTGATTTCGTCTTCCAGTGTGTGCGAGATACGTAACGTCAAAACCGTAAAGTCCACACGCACTGCCGGAATAGATGGCGACGGATTGTTCTGTTGCCGTTCCATCGCAGATTACTTGGAAGTCTTCGTTCATAGCCATGGCAGGCCGGAGGCGCTCAAAGATGCCGTCTTTTAAGTTTTCACCCACAACATCCAATCCGTCATTCCCCGACGAGTAAATTTTGCGCTCGGAAGGTGTCACCTGATCTCCGTCAATCAGCATGCGGGTTTCGGAAAGGTTCATGTCGAGTGGCGGAGTGGGATAGCTGGCATCGGACGAAGCAATCGAACTGGCGAGCGCACGGACGTAAAGCCGGACTGAGAGCACGCCTTGACGGGTAACGATTCGGTCAAATTTGAATGCGAGTATCGATGGGATTTCGTCTCTGTGCACGGGACGCGCCATGACGACATGCCCCAGAACGAGAGACCCTTTCGGGAGATCGTGTCCCTGGCCAAGATGGACAACCTGCATCGTTTTGGCTTCGATTGGATCACCCGCCTTCGCATTGTCGGCCTTGATGGTGTGCATGAATTCCACTGGAATGGCCATGTTCGGAGGCAGCGTCCAGTTGACTCCACGCTGTGCCGCTCGACTGGTAGTAGCGAAAATAAGAGGCAGAACCAGCATGGATGCTCCAATCGCGAAGAAGCACGGGTGATGTGGAAATCGTTTTTCGTGACTGCGGTTCATGGAATCAAGCCTTTCCTTATCAAGTAGTTCAGCATCTAATTGAATAGGAGTCAAGCGGCCTGATGTAAACGTGTCTATGAATGAACGCCTGCCCTTGTGTCATCACCGACTTTCATCGCCCAGCGCTTTCAGGCCGGAAGCACTCGTAGAGGCTGTTCGCACAGAGCGCGGAATCGAAGCCGCAAGCGTACCAGAGATATGCGTCCTCGACTTCGATGACGATCTGACCGACTGGCTCGTAAAAACAGGCATCGCCCACCCGCATCCAGCATGGGCGTGTTTTCACACAACCATGTATTCCTTTGAGGTAGGCGGAATACAATGTGGCATCGTGGCCCGAACCATCGGAGGCCCATATGCTGTGCTCGTTGCCGAACAGCTTCACGTTTCCGGCGTTCGTGTTCTTCTTGGCCTTACTTCCGCAGGCCAGCCACTCCTTCACTTCCTGTGCCAAGTCTGGTGGTCGCAACCAGCGCCATTCGGGATGAAGGAACTTCCTACCACTACTTGCCCGCTGCGGATATTGTCACCGCACCCGCGAAGCTGGCGGCCAATCTTTACGAAGGGCTGCAAGGGTTGGAGCTTCCAGTTACGCAAGGGCTTGTTTGGACAACGGACGCACCCTATCGCGAAACGGCGGAGGAACTGACGGAGCATGCAGCCAATGGATCCCTCGCTGTCGAGATGCAAGCGGCTTCACTGTTTGCTTTCGCAGAAGCACGTCAAGCGAACGTGGGCATGGTGGCCCATGTGACCAATGCCATCGACCATACTGGAGAGCCGTTCGATAAAGGATCGGACGAGCATGGTTGGCATATAGTTCAGGCCATGTGCCGCGCTTGTATACAGTGGCTCGCGTGAGGTGCGCGGTTCATCGGGAGAGTTGGTGATTGCATGCGGCCAGATGGCAGGGTTCTGTGAGAGTATTCTGAGGGAAGAGTATGACTGAATTGTTTCAGATTCGCACACCACTTCCTGAAGCTCAGATGTGCGCCCCCGTTCGCCGTGCCACCACTGCAATCTTCTGGCTGCAAGGGATTACGCTGGGATGGATGCTGGTGGAGACCGCAGTCTCGCTCTACGCCGCGGTGGAAGCCCATAGTCCGGCAATGCTTGCCTTCGGCTCCGACAGCATAGTTGAGTCGTTCTCTGCAAGTGTTGTGCTCTTACAGTTCATACCGCGAGTCTCGATTTCGGAACGGATGGCTGGCCGCATTGCTGGGGCGCTCCTCTTTCTTCTTGCAATGGTCGTACTGCTGATTGCATTTCTATCGATAGCTCTGCACCTACGACCTGAAACCAGTCGGGCCGGAATCTGTATCACCATCGCCGCCCTCTTCGCAATGCCAATCCTCGCTGGACTGAAGCGCCGGGAAGCACGGCGAAGAAACAACTCTGCCTTGGCAGCGGATGCCGCGCAATCCGCTACCTGTGCGTATCTCGCATTCATAGCTTTGGTTGGACTCTCGCTCAACGCCGTCTTTCATATCGCATGGTTTGATTCCATCGCGGCATTGGCCGCCATCCCATTCCTGCTCAAAGAGGGCCAAGCAGCTTGGCGGGGGAATCCATGCGGCTGCTGCTAATGATTTCCTATCTCATAAATAACTAATTCCGAATACAACAACTGAAAGAGCACGGTAGCGCTTTCGCGCGCCTAACATCCACTTTGTGCCGCTTCCGTGACGGCCCAGCGTGTAAAGCTGCGCTAAAAGGGCCTTTCTGAGTCTGTTCGGGCCAGCACGTCCGCGCGCCATACGATAGTGCATGTTTGGCGCTTGTTTTGACCACCTTCCGGCCTCAAAATTCGATATACGCGATTTCCGGATTCACTCTCAGAATTTCTTCTTTCGTTCCGCGCCCCCGCTTCAGGCAACGGTCTATAGATTCGGCCCATAAATACTGCGACATTGTGTATCTTGGCGCATCCAATGGATATGGAACAAGAGGATGCACGCAAGTTGAG
>JAJYGR010000187.1 GCA_021790655.1 Acidobacteriota bacterium
CGAGCGAGATCACAGCATTTGAAGTGATTCGCTCCATTGAAGGGCCATTGTTTATCGCTTCCTGCACGACCGTCCATGGCGACTGCGACCTGGTGGGTTCCTGCACGGTGAAGGAGCCATTGCAGAAGTTGAACGACACGATTCGCGACCTTCTGAACGAGATGCGCATCTCCGACCTTTGCGATGAATCCAAAATGGGAGCAGGCCATATGCGAGCACCGCACCGGAACAATTTAGTTACGTTAGGCAGTTCCATGTCCACGCGCGCATAGCGGATGGGCGAATGTTTACAGCTACAGCTACAAAGTTAAAGTTTGAGTTTACATAGGGAGTATGCACCAATGAGCACTACACAAAGCCAGCCGAGCACCACGCAGAGCCAGCCCCATGTTTCCGTCCCAGTACCAGCAGGAGTGAAGCTGCCGCTGTACATGGACAACCATGCCACCACGCAGATGGATCCACGCGTGTTGGAAGCGATGCTTCCTTATTTCACAAATAAATTCGGCAACGCCGCCAGCCGCAACCATTCCTTTGGATGGGAAGCGGAACAGGCCGTGGACGTGGCCCGCGAGCAGATCGCCAAGCTGATCGGCGCGACCGCCAAGGAGATCATTTTCACCTCTGGCGCGACGGAGAGCAACAACCTCGCCATCAAGGGCATCGCGGAAATGTATCGCGAGCGCGGCAACCACATCATCACCCAGGTCACGGAGCACAAGGCTGTGCTGGACACCTGCAAACGCATGGAAAAGCAGGGATGTCGCGTGACCTACCTGCCAGTCAAGGCCGACGGTCTGATCGACATCGAAGACCTGAAGCGCGCCATGGATGACAAGACGATACTCGTCACCATTATGTTTGCGAACAATGAAATTGGCGTCATCCAGCCGGTGGCGGAAATCGGCAAGCTGTGCCACGAGCGCGGCGTCCTGTTCCATACCGACGCGGTACAGGCGGTGGGCAAGGTTCCCGTCGATGTGAATGCGATGAACATCGATGTGCTGTCGTTGACGGCGCACAAGATTTACGGGCCGAAAGGTGTGGGAGCGCTGTATGTGCGTCGGCGCAATCCGCGCGTGCAGATTGCCCCGCAGATCGATGGCGGCGGACACGAGCGCGGCATGCGTTCCGGCACGCTGAATGTTCCAGGTATCGTCGGCCTAGGCAAGGCTTGCGAGCTTGCTCGTGAAGAAATGCAGGCGGAGACTGAGCGGCTGATCGCAATGCGCGACCGGCTGAAGAAAAAGCTGGAATCGAACCTGGACTTCATCCACATCAACGGCTCGATGGAGCATCGGCTGCCGGGAAATCTGAATATGAGCTTTGTGCACGTGGAGGGCGAGTCCCTGCTGATGGGCATCAACGACATCGCGGTTTCGAGTGGCTCGGCCTGCACTTCGGCAACGCTGGAACCATCCTATGTATTGAAGGCGCTTGGGCTCGGCGACGACGTAGCTCACAGCTCGATCCGTTTCGGTCTGGGACGCTTCAACACGACACCCGAAGTCGATTACGTGGCTGACAAGGTCATCGATGTTGTGCAGAAGCTGCGCGAACTCTCGCCGCTGTATGAAATGGCGAAAGAGGGAATCGACCTGACCAAAGTTCAATGGCAGGCGCACTAAACAGTTTTCTAACAGTTCCAAGTATCTGGAGGATGTATGGCATATAGCGAAAAGGTAATCGATCATTACAACAATCCGCGCAACGTGGGACAGATGGACAAGAGCAGCACGGAAGTCGGCACTGGACTGGTTGGCGCGCCGGAGTGCGGCGACGTCATGCGTTTGCAGATCAAAGTGAACCCGGAAACCCGCGTGATTGAAGACGCCAAGTTCAAGACCTTCGGCTGTGGCTCAGCCATAGCCTCGTCCTCGCTCGCTACCGAGTGGGTGAAGGGCAAGACGGTCGATGAAGCGCTTGAAATCAAGAACACGGACATAGTGAAAGAACTGTCCCTGCCGCCGGTAAAGATCCATTGCTCGGTGCTGGCGGAGGACGCCATTCGCGCAGCCATCGGCGACTGGAAAAAGAAGAACGTTGGCGAGCCGGTTGCTGCGGTCGCGAACTAAACACGGAGTCTATCGATGAGTATGCCGGAAACAGCCATGCAGCCAGTCATGATCGGCGCAGCGCCTCTAGCGTCCGGCCAGTCAGCGTCTGGCCAGGCGGTCGAGGCGAATTCTCCGCAAAAGGGAATTCAGTTGACGGACCGGGCCTTGAAGCGGATACGCATCGCCATGGCGAAGGAGAACATTTCTCCCGAGCAGGGTGGGCTGCGTCTCGGCGTGCAGGGCGGCGGCTGCTCTGGCCTGTCTTACAATATTCGTTTCGATACGCAGCCTCGCGAGCGTGACCGCGTTTACGACCACGATGGTGTGCGTGTTTTCGTCGATCCGAAATCCTTCATTTATTTGAATGGAATGATATTGGACTATGAAGAGACGCTGATGCGTCAGGGCTTCAATTTCATCAATCCAAACTCGACCAAATCATGTGGCTGCGGTTCGTCATTTTCGGGCTAGCTGCGTTCTTCATCGGATAGATGTCATTCTGAGCCCTTCGCTCCGCTCGAGCGGTAAACTCCGCGAAGAATCCAGACAATATTCGCTCGGTAATCGCAGATATCACCCCCTGGATTCTTCGCTGTGTTCAGAATGACGGGCGTAATTTTAGTAACAGTAACTTTAGAAGATGTGCCAATTAGAGACGCATGACTATGCTTGCGGAACCATCCCAAAAAACGGAATGCCCCAAGGTCGAGTGTTGGTCTTGCGGCAGTGAGAACGATGCGGACGTACAGTTCTGCGCCAAATGCGGCAAGCTGCAACCCGTAGCGCCAGCGGACTACTTCCATTTTTTCGGCCTCCCCTGTCGCTTGCAACTGGATCGCACCGCGCTGGAAAAGCAGTTCTATCAACTCAGCAGAAAACTGCATCCTGACTTGTTTGCCCGCGCCAGCGCGCAGGAACAGCAGTGGAGCCTGGAAAAAAGCTCGTTGCTCAATGACGCCTGGCGGACGCTCCGCGATCCGTTGTCGCGGACGGAATATGTTTTGGAGTTGCAAGGCATTCGGCTGGAAGAACAATCGCGCGATGCGACGGATGCGGCGGTAGCCAGCGGAGCAGCAAAGCAGCAGATCGTTCCGCCAGACCTTCTG
>JAJYGR010000186.1 GCA_021790655.1 Acidobacteriota bacterium
GGCCCTGGTCACACTTCACCCTCCAAGGCATAACTCCCTCGCCCCAAACCATCCGGCCACTGTTCAGATTTATTCACTTTTACGTGCGCGCCAACAGCCTGATACACTCGCACCACCGAAGTGCGTTTTCAGTCAGTTCTTAACCGTCATGGCGTCTGAATTCACGGCTTTCTTTCCTGTGACACCTTCAAGGCCTGCGAGGACGCCGCGATAATCCGTCTTATCGCACTGCATGGCAAAGCCGCCTTTGCTAGTCCCAGTTACCCAGGTAAGACCAACATAGTGTTTCTTGGATTTGGTGAGCGCCATAAGAGCGCCAACGCCAAGGCTGACGACTGCCAGACCGATGGCCGCTCCCACGCGCCGGTGAACGTCCTGACCATAACTGATTTCCGTTATATCGGCTGCTGGAATAGACACGATTTCATCTTTTCCCTTCAAAATGCGGACGCGGTCTGCATCGATGTACAGATGCGCTTTCTGTCCGGTTTTAATTTCTTGTAGTGATCCGCCGTCATACATGACCTTGTAGCCGCTATCGGCAAAGGCCATGGTGGGGATGAACAGACACAAGAGAAGCGCGGAAACGATCCGCGAAATAGCAGTGGAATGCTGCATGGTGTTTCTCCTCAATCCTCAATCCTGAATTTGAAAACTGGTTATTGTTGCCAAAGATATATGGCTCAGGGATGTGTTGCAAGACAATTCGGGCGAGGGTATCGGGTAGGCAATCATCACGCCGAGTTCGGCGGACACTCCCACTCAGAACACAATCCCGATTCATTGTTCCGCACGTTGCCTACTGCAGGAGTGACCGTCCAAGCTTTCATCGCGTCCGCGTCGCAGGGTCGCAGCAGGTCAATCGGAGGTTGCTCATCATCCGCACGGGTGAGCCATCGCGTATAGTCGCGTGGCTCGACAATAACCGGCATTCTGTTGTGAACTGTCGCAGCCAGTTCGTTTGGGTCTGTGGTGATGATTGCAAATGAATCAACCGGCTTCTTATCCGGCGCTATCCAACGTTCCCACACGCCAGCGAACGCGAACGGCGAGCTATCCTTCATGCCGAATCTAAAGATGAGTTTGCGCGTTCAGTGCGCCAGTATGATATCGTGATATCAAAGGAGATTGAGTATGGCGCAGCTTGTGGTCAGGAATATTGAAATCGCAGTCAAGACACGATTGCAGCGCCGTGCCCGGCGGCACGGTTTGAGCATGGAAGAAGAGGTGCGGGACATCCTTCGCAATGCCGTTACTGAAGAAGATCGCCCTGCGGCTGGCCTGGGTACAGAAATTGCATCTTTGTTCGTCCGCGCGGGACTCGATAGCGAGATTCCTGAACTGCACGGTCGCGATATCAAGCCGATCTCCTTCGACCTATGATCATCCTCGATACCAATGTACTCTCGGCCCTGATGCAGCAGAGACCGAACCAAGATGTCATAGATTGGCTCGACAAGCAGCCTCGAACTTCCATCTGGACAACCTCGGTGACAGTGCTGGAAATCCGATTTGGATTACAGGTCATGCCACTCGGGAAGCGCCGCTCGCTCCTGATGCGTACTTTTGAAAAATTGTTGGTCGAGCAGATTGGACAGCGAGTTGCTCCATTTGATTCCATTGCAGCATTGCAAGCTGGCGATCTGATGGCGAGGCGACACAAGAACGGACGTCCCGGCGACCTGCGAGACACGATGATTGCCGGAATTGTGCTTGCTTGCCATGCCACTCTGGCCACCCGCAACAAGCGCCACTTCGACGATCTTACTGTCCCAGTCATCGATCCCTGGGCAAGCTGACTGCGGCTATTCATCCGGTCTGCCTAATCCTCGATCGCCGCGCAGCGACCATCGTCGCTACCGCCAAAGCAACGCCGATTCTACGCATGGATCATCAAGGTGTTGCAGACGAACTTTTTACTTCCAACGCAAATTTGCCCGGGTCTTGAAGTCTGGACACAACTACGCCTGTGGTCGGTTGTGGACTGAATTACGGCCCAGACAGGACAAGCCGATCATCGCGCACGGGAGAGCGGCTGCTGAGTCTAAAGAAGATTTTTGAGCGCGCAGTTATCGAAGCGAAGCTTCTTGGGGTGAGATGGCATACGTTGTGCCACACGTTTATCTCGCGCCTGGTCATGGCTAGGGTTGATCTGCGAATCGTGATGGCGCTCGCCGGGCACAAAACGATGAACTATGACGCTCCGGTATTCTCACCTTGCTCCCAAAACATACGGCATCGGCTATCGAGAGAATCGCACAAGTAGAAACCTTACAGCCCCCAGTACAGCCACCAGCATAAAAATGGTCACTCGCATTGAGTGACCATTTTTGTATCTATCTGATTTTATTATCTTTATTTGGTGAGCGCGCTGGGACTCGAACCCAGGACCCACGCATTAAAAGTGCGTTGCTCTACCACCTGAGCTACGCGCTCTCACCTTCTTAAAATTATCACAGAGATGGACATGCTCCTACCTCACACGCAGCTCTAGCACAGTTTCTATCGGTGTGTTGACGTTCGGAGAAAGAATCGTGCTCTCCCACCCTTTGTGCAAAGGACACACAAAGGATGGGGCACCCCGAGTTTTGTTAACACTTGAAACGTGTGCGCCGGGATATGTAAAACGCCAGGCGTTATCAATCCATCCCTATTGGATTACGATCTTCAAACTTTCTTTCGTGTCCTTGAGTATGACGGCCTTTCGACAGGGGTACAAATCAAGATGCATACCGGGTCAAAAGATCATTTTTCTATTTACAATTCTGTAAATTTTGTTACTCTCTTGGCAGTTTCCAACAATTTATAGAAGTTTTTTTGCGCAGCCACCGCTGTGTCATGCGCTTTTGCGTCCTTCTTGGTTTTCTATGTAATTCTTTGGGATATTTTTATCTTTCAGCACGAGAAGAGATCGTTGCAGGGTTGAACCCTCGCTTGGGACTTCCTTACCGGGACACGGCAAGCCGGTTCAATCATGGTCTTTTATATGCTCGACCCACAGAGTCAGGGAGGAGTCGTTCCATGAGTCGTCGTGTTTACAAATTCATGTTGAAGACGCTGAAAGAAGTATCGTTCGTCGGGACGCGTTATTACCCCGTGGAATTGGACCCAAACATTTCCCCCTACACGACCGTGTTGGCGACCATCTGGGATGACGATCACATGGTGGGGCAGGTAAATCAGACTGAGATACTGGCGTGGTGGTCAGAGGTCTATCAGGAGCCAAAACGGGAAGCCGCTGACAATGGTGGAGAGCCTGAGATGGCAGGACCCACCCAGGGTGCGGTCGAAAAATCGGCGGACGTTCTTCTCGCGAAGAACACATAAATTGCGCGAAGCTGAATAAATCTGCCTGCAACCTTACATCTGACAGATTTGTCAGGATCCATCACGTCAATGGTTTTTGCTGGAATCATTCGGCAGGAGATCTCCTGCCGTTTCTTCAATGCGCTCGCTATCGCCTCGAATCTCCAGTTGGTCCATCCAGATTCGGCATGGGTCGAGCAGTCCTGCTAAACTTGACGGTTTGCTACAGAAACCATCATGAACCCTACAAATCTAAAAACTGAACCGAAAACAGATGTTTTTCGGCAACCTGCTGCTGACACGATGCAACTGGTGGGCAATACGCCGATGGTCCACCTGGGTCGAATTTCGCCCAAGGATGGCGCTGCTATTTACGCCAAGCTGGAATTTCTGAACCCCGGCGGAAGCATTAAAGACAGGGCCGCGCTAGGAATGATTCTGGATGCCGAGCAGCGCGGTGTGCTGCAACCTGGCGGGACCGTATTTGAGGCGACGGCGGGCAACACTGGGGTAGGGCTTGCATTTATCGGTGTGCGTCGCGGCTACAAGGTGGTCCTGTTTGTTCCTGAAGGATTTGCGGAAGAAAAATGCATGTTGATGCGTGGATTTGGCGCGACGGTCGAACGTACTCCAGAAAGCGAAGGGATGCAGGGCGCAATTCGAAAGGCACTCGACCAGGCCCGCTCGACCGCTGGCGGCTGGATGGCGCGACAGTTCGACAATGCGGCAAACCCAGAGTTCCATTTCAAAACGACTGCTCAGGAAATTCTCGATCAGATGGAAGGTCGCATCGACGCATTTGTTACAGGGGTCGGAACCGGGGGAACATTTACTGGTATTTCTCGCCGATTGAAGCAGGAACTAGATCACGTATGGACGGTCGCTGTCGAAACCGAAGGTTCAGTATTGCAAGGTGGCCCCCCGGGAAAACATAAAGTAGAGGGAATTGGCGTCAGCTTTATTCCCAAGACGTTCGACGCTTCGGTCTGCGATGCAATCGTGAGTGTGCGGGATGAGGACGCGTTTTGCATGGTGCGGAGGCTTGCGTTGGAAGAAGGTGTTCTGGGCGGGTCCAGCGCGGGTGCGAATGTATTTGCCGCAGTGGAGCAGGCGAGCAAGATGCAGCCCGGCCAGCGCGTAGTGACGATCATTCCAGATTCCGCCGAGCGGTATCTATCGAAAAAAATCTTTGACGGCGGCTGCTAAGAGCATTTTCTGTCGGTGTGTTGACGGCCAGGGAAAGAATCGTGCTCTCCCATCCTTTGTGCAAAAGACACACAAAGGATGGGGTACCCAGAGTTTTGTTAACACTTGACCTGAAAATGCTGCTAAGCGATCTCTAAGAAATACAATCCGGCTGGCTCTTATCGACAGCCTCTACAATTCTGAAGGACACATGCATGTCTAAACATAAAAAGGGCTTCTCGACGCGCGCCATTCATGACGGGCAGTCCGCCGATCCACTTACCGGCGCGGTCAATGTTCCTATCTATGCCAGTTCCACCTACGTGCAGGAGGAGATTGGCAAGCACAAGGGGTACGAATATTCGAGGGTTTCCAATCCCACGCGGACAGCTCTCGAAGAGAATTTTGCCTCGCTCGAAAGCGGCACATCCGCGCATGTATTTGCCAGCGGCATGGCTGCAATCACGGCACTCTGCACCATGATGCAGAGTGGCGATCACGTTGTATGCAGCGACAATATGTACGGTGGAACGACGCGACTCTTCAATCAGATATTGGTGCGCTATGGACTTGAGTTCACTTACGTCGACACATCCAATGCGGAAAATGTCGATCGCGCGATTCGGCCCAGCACAAAGCTGGTGCATATTGAAACGCCGACAAATCCCATGATGGCGCTGACCGACATTCGCGCAGTTGCGGACATTTGCCACCGACATGGCGTGGAACTGAGCGTTGACAATACCTTTATGTCGCCGTATTTTCAGCGGCCCATCGAACTGGGCGCAGACCTGGTCATGCATTCCACAACAAAGTTTTTGAATGGACATTCCGATGGCCTTGGCGGAGTCCTGGTAGGCACCACGCCACAACATGCGGAGACATTCGCTTTCGTGCAGAAATGCACCGGCGGAATTCTGTCGCCATTCGAGTGTTGGCTGCTGCTGCGTGGCGTGAAAACGCTGGCTGTGCGGATGCGGCAGCACGACGCGAACGGACGCAAAGTCGCAGAGTGGCTACAAAAGCACTCGAAGGTCAATAAAGTTTTTTACCCCGGTTTGCCGGACCATCCGCAGCACCAATTGGCGAAGCAACAGATGTCTGGCTTCGGATCGATGATCAGCTTTGACCTCGGATCGCTGGATGCGGCAAATCGGATGCTCAAGAAGGTACATATCTGTTCGCTAGCTGAATCGCTGGGTGGAGTGGAGACGTTGATCTCGCATCCTGCGACGATGACGCATGCCGCCATTGGCGAAGAGGGGCGACGCAAACTTGGTATTACGGACGGCTTGGTGCGCATATCCGTGGGAATTGAAGATGTGGAAGATATTCTCGCGGACCTGGAGGATGCCCTGGCTGCGGTGTAACCGCTGTGCATTCGGGGGTTGAGTTAATTTGAGAAGGTGCGGTTGAGCGTAAGAAAAATAACGCCTATCGGATATATAGCCCATGGACAACGCCACCTTCTGAATCAAAACATTTTTCGATCGTCTTGAAATAGCGCTCGTCGCCATGTTCAAACTTTCTAAAAATGGCATAGGCAACAAGATCGGCGAGTTGGATCAGCCTCGAAGCACGAGAGTCTATAAAAACCGGCACTTCAGCATAATTTCTTGTTACGCCAAAAGTATGTCCAGAATATTTAAACTCTCTGGCCAATGTTTGTATACGAAGTTCCGTAGAAGATTTATCAAACAGAATTAGACCTCTTTGGGTGTCCTGCTTCTGCTTATAGAGTCGCCCTAAAAACTGATCGAATCGGCTACTTAACTGCTCAAAAGCTACCTCGGCTATATCCTGACCGGCCAAGTTATTCTTTTCCAAAACCGCCGCGAAAATTCTCACCTGACGGGGATAACGATCGCATACACCTATTTTCAGAGCATTAATGATGGCTTCGTGTCGATCATCCTGTGAGTGACGATCCCATCCATCGCGTCCGGTTCTCATTGGGGAGCCGTGAAGCTCTATCGCATGTGGATTATGCGGAGAAAACCGTGCGGCGATGTTGTTGATCTCGCGTTCGATCCAATGGGTTTCTCGTTCAAACACAGACACACCCGCCAGAACAAAGTATTTTTGCTCGGGGTCTCCTATACTTCCCGATTCATCTGCATACAAAAGATGCATGATTTCTCCAATAAAAACGGGGTTGCATTTAGCAACCCCGGATAGGTAAGCCGAGAGAGATATAGTACCCTGCGCACCGCCAAGAAGATCGGCACATCCCAGCTCACAGCCAAGCATACGCTTTCTTCAATTTGAAGTCAAACTCAGAATCGCTCTATTCCTTCAACTTCTTGCGTATTTCGATATTGAGACGTTTAATTTTCTGATTCAATGTCGAAAGTGGAATGCGGAAGGACTCGGCTGCATCCGTCTGGTTCCAGTTGCAATGTTCCAGGCGGTCCGTGATGATTCGCTTTTCAATGTCTTCAACAATTTCAAAAAGTGATGAGTTTGGACTGTGTTCCAGCAGGCTCGCGGTATAGTTGCGCCCGGTGAGGTGATCGGGCAAAAGGTCTTTTTGAATCGTTTGTTCCGTCGATAGGACCACGCAGCGTTCGATTACATTTTCGAGTTCGCGAACATTTCCCGGCCAGGAGTAGTCCATCAGCGCCCGCATGGTCTCTGCGGAAATTGTGCGCAGCGGAAGCTGATTTTCCTCACAGAAACGCTTCAGGCAGTGCGCGGCGAGTAGCGGAATATCTTCGCGCCGGTTGCGGAGTGGAGGCAGATCGACGGTGATGACGTTGAGGCGGTAATACAGATCTTCACGGAACCTCCCCTCACGCACGGCCACGCCAAGGTCTGCATTGGTCGCTGCAACAATGCGAACGTCCACCTGGACTTCCTGTACACCGCCCACCAGCATAAATTTTCGGTCCTGAAGGACACGCAGCAACTTCGCCTGTGTATCCAGAACCATCGTTCCGATTTCATCCAGGAATAAGGTCCCGCCATTTGCGATTTCGAAGAGTCCTTTTTTCGAGGCGATTGCAGACGTGAATGCGCCTTTGACGTGGCCGAAGAGCGTGCTTTCCAGCAGGTCGGACGGCACGGCCCCGGTGTGTACAGGAACGAACGGTTTGTCACGGCGCGGCGAATGCGAATGGATGGCTTTGGCGATCAACTCTTTGCCTGTTCCGCTTTCTCCCTGCACCAGCACGGTAGAGCGACTGGGAGCGACCTGCGCAACCAGGTCCAGCACGGTCTGCATACTTTCACTTTTGCCGATGATGTTTTCGAAACTGTAGCGCTGCTTCAGCGCGCGCTTCAAGTGGATATTTTCCGTTTCCGCGCGATGTTGTCCGATGGCTGCGCGAATGTCCGCGAGTAATTTTTCGTTGTCCCACGGCTTCTGTACAAAGTTATTGGCGCCGTGATGCATGGCTTCCACAACGTTTTGCACGGTCCCATACGCCGTGATCATGACCACGGGCAGGTTGGAGTGGCGGGCGCGAATCGCCTGCAAAATTTCAAAGCCACTTTGTCCCGGCAGTGCAAGATCGAGCAGAACAAGATCAAATACAGATTCTTCGAGTTTCTCCAGGCCCTTTGCGCCGTCGGCAGCGGAGACAACGACAAAACCTTCCAGTTCCAACAAAATTTCCAACGACTCTCGGATCGCAGCCTCGTCGTCGATGATCAACACCCGTGGACGCAGGAGAGGTGTATCTTGATTCGGCGTATTGGCGGTGACAGGGAAGGTAACGTCAGACATGAACAGGTTTCCTTAACATGGGGAATTCCAGGCGAAACGTCGTCCCCTGACCGACTTTGCTTTCTACCTGGATCTTGCCAGCATGCTCTTGAATGATTCCATAGCTCACAGAGAGTCCCAGGCCCGTGCCGCGGCGTTGGCCTTCGGCGAGCGTAGATTTTGTGGTGAAAAACGGATCGTAAATCCGGCGCAGATGCTCTGCCGTAATGCCGGAGCCTGTGTCGCCGATGATTACCTCAACGTGGCCGTTGGCAACTGTTTCCACGCGCAGGACGCCACCACCAGCCATGGCATCTTTGGCGTTCAAAAACAAATTGAGAAATACCTGCTGAAGTTTTCCCACATTGCCAAGGATGTCCGGCAGCTCCGGCTGCAATGCAAGATCGACCGTGATATTTGCGCTGCGGAATTGATGTTCCAGCAACGCCAGAGTTTCCTCCAGCAAATGATTGATACTGACGGCCTTAAATTCAATGGTGCTGGTGCGTGAAAAATTGAGCAGGCTGTTTACAATCTCCGACGCGCGGAATGTCTGCTGGGTGATCTTATCGAGCAGCGGCGCGACACGCTCATCGCCACGAATCTGTTTGGCCAGCATCTGCGTGTAGGACGAGATGACCGCCAGTGGAGTGTTCACTTCATGGGCGACACCGGCGGCCAAAAGCCCAATCGAGGAAAGTTTATCGGCCTGCATCAATTGGCTTTCCAACTGCACGCGATCTGTAATGTCGTCCACGAGAATGATTCTGCCGACGGTGATAAAGTCTTTATCCACGAGCGGGGCAATCGTGATGTTGGCGGTACGAACCTCTCCGGTGCGTGTCGCCAGATGGAATTTATAGAGGTTATGCAACCCCGAATCGTTCTTGACACGCTCATACTCAGCGATGAAGTCTGGAGGGAACAGGTCCGACAATGGCTGACTGAGCGCCTCCGCCCGAGGCACGGCATACATCGATTCCATCTGCGCGTTCCAACTGTCGATACGGTCCGCGAGGTCGACCGCCAGAATTCCAATGTTGATGGACTCGACGATGTTCTCGTTGAACTCTTTCAACTGCTCGTACTCGGCAATTTTTTCTTCCAATCGCGCATACAGCCTGGCATTCTGAATGGCGATGCCAACGTAACTGGCGAGCGTTTCCAGCAGTTCGACATCCTCGCTGGAGAGAAAATCTCCATTCGTAGTGCGGCCCAGGCCCAGCACGGCAATGGTACTTTGCTGTACGCGACAGGGCAGATAATAGTTCAAATCCAGCATCTGCACGGCGCGTCGCTGCTCGTCCGCCAGATGGGGAGAATTTTGCGTGCTTTCGAAAAAAATATGCGAGCCATCCCCCAGTCCGTCAAAGCGAAGAAATCCAGTGTCCAGTTTCGTGGCATTGCTTTGCACTACAGACGGAATGCCGTGGCTGGCGGCAAGGATGTAATGTCGTTGGTGGCCTGTCGATTCCTCCAGAAATACGCCGACGCGCGCGACTTGCAATATGCGTGGCAGACGATCCACCAATGCCGCGAGCAAGGCCCCCAGATCAGTCTGCGTATTCAGGCTGCGGGCAAATTCGATCAGCGTTGCGCGAGAATCCAGCCGCTTGCGATCGAAGATGCGGTCCACGCGGTCCTGAATCGCGCGCTTCATTGGGTCGAACACCAGCGCGGCGACGATGATGGCCGCCGCAAGACCCCAGCCCCCGGCAGCAGGCAGGTGCGCGTGGACCACTTCTCCGGCGAAAGCGACCACGCCGAAATAAATTCCGACCAGCGCGCCGGTAGCCAGTGTGTAGGTCACACCGCGCTTAAAGATCAGGTCCACATCCATCAGCCGATAGCGGACGATGGCATAGCTGAAAGTAAGCGGCAGAAAGACCAGGCAGAGCACGCCGATCTGGCCCAGGAGCGTATTACTGGTCACTCCGACAAGCAGATAGGGAATTGCGTACAACACTGTAAAGGGAATGACCGCGAGTAGCGTGCCGCGGGTCAGCCACTTCAACTGCTGGCGCGTCAGTGGGTTGTCCGCTCGACGGTAGTTGATGAAGAAGACCAGCGCCGCCGCCACGTAATACGTGGCCATGTAGCCGAGCGCGATCTGGTTCAGCCGGTGGCTCAATAGCTCGGTTGCCGACCATAGCCGGATTGCCGATGCGTAAAGGGCAATCAGCGCAATCCCCGGAACATACAAAAGCCAAGCCATGCGGCGTCGGCGAATTGCGGGATTGGGCTCAGGAAAGGTAAAAGCAAAGTGCAGGAACAGCGCAGGCTGCAACGCTCCGGCAATGACATTGCCCCAAAATATGATCCAGTCGAACAGGTTCAGCTTGCCGGTATAGATGAAGGAATACAGCACGAAGGAAGACAGGCAGAAGATGTAAAAGTGGACCGAGCGCGGAGCGGTCCATCTGCGGAACAGAATATACAGGCCGATGAGCAGATAAACCAGTGCGATGAGCCGCAGGCCAGCGTTGATGCCGCGGTCGTCTTTCGGCACCAGAATGACGGGGATTTCCAATCGTATGCCAGAACGGGCAACGGTGTACGTGGCCTTGCTGTATATGCCGGTGCTGAAGATCTGTCGCTGTAAGGATGCGATGCGGGGTGTGTTGTGTTCATTGACTGCGATCAGCAAGTCCCCGGCTTCAATGCCGGCGCGCTCTCCCGGGCCGCCAGACAGCACCTTCTGGGCGACCAGTCCGCCAGCCGACTCCGCCCACCAGACACCATCGGTTGGCAGTTGGAACTCATTCTCATGGTTATAGTTAATGGATGCCAGAATGACGGCGGCAAGCGTCAACACCGCCAAGACAATGGCGGCAATGCGGAATGGGATGTTCCGTGGCATTCAGAAAAAACGTCCTTCCGCGTCAGAGTGCCCGGCCTCTCGTACGCGCATTGCAGCAATACTGTGCGCTTAGTGCAACTTGCGTGCCATGCTTGCGATACTTTCGGGAGAGTACAGCATTTTGCTTGCAAAAGCTTGTCGAACAAGGTGTTTTCTGCGGGCTAAGGTCATTTCGGTTTGCCGGTAAATTGCACATCGCAGGGGATTTATCCGTAATTATAAATTGAATCCTATGATTTATGGAATTGTGTATATTTAGGAAGCCCCCTGGGAGCTTCCTATTAAAAATTCACTTCTCCAAGAGATTTCAAGTTACCCCAACTGACCCAGCAGAATCCGAAGGTCTCGCAGATTGTTTCCGGTGGGTCCGGTCATCACTGTTGCTTGGCGTTTCATAAGAAAAGGGTAGGTATTGAATTTCGCCAGGGCATCGAGAGCTGCTTTATAGGAATTTCTGCGATCTGGCTCGTCCAGCGATGTGCCGCCGAATGGAGTTGCAGTTCCTGAAAAATTGAAGAATCGCTCCCTGAGAGTGGTTTCGTCCACGACGGCGCCAGCCGCTGGACTGGTTCCGTCGATCCCATCGGAACCAGCGGAGAGGACCGCGATGGGCCTGTCTTCTGCATTGAGGAGGGTGGCAGCATACAGGGCAAACTGCTGATTGCGTCCACCGATTCCAACGGGTTCGCCGGTTTTGCTTGCTGGCAGACGCACGACCACCTCCCCAGCAGAGATCAAGCACACGCGATTATGTTGCTGTTGCAAAGCCCGCAATCGTCCTAACAAATAATGGGCAGCTTCCCTGTAGTCCCAGTCGTCGCAAGTGTTGTCGAGGATGGCCGTCCAACCCAGCGCTTCGGCCCGCCGCAGTGCAGCCTCCGCAAGATCGTTCGTATGCAGCAACACGCTTGCGCTTGCGTGGAGTGTCGCGGGCTTGGGAGTCTCTGGCAACGCGGGCGATGTAAAAAAACGCTGCACAGAGGCGGGGAATTGCGGGAGCAGATCATAGCGCGCCACGATCTGCCCGCACTGCTCAACGGTGGAAGAATCGGGCAGGGTTGGCCCCGAACCCAAGGCGTCTTCCTGACCTAAAGGAACATCGGAGATCAATAGTGAATAGCAACGAGCATTCCTTGCGGCCAGGGCGAGGCGTCCGCCTTTCACAGCGGAGAAATGCTTGCGAACGCAGTTGATCTCCGTAATCGACGCGCCACTTGCGACTAGCACGCGATGGAATTCTGCCGTATCTGCAAGAGAAATGTTCGGGTCGAGAGGCAGCTCCATCATGGCGGATGCGCCGCCGCTGATAAGAAAGAGACAGAGTGTGTCTTGTGTGTGGGAGGCTGCTTCCGACGATTCTTGCAGCATCGCCAGAGCAGCCCGTGCTCCAGCGAAGGACGCTTCATTCGGTGATGGATGGCCGCCTGCAAAATGCTGAAAGCCTGGCGGAAGTTTCAAGGGCGCGGAAGGCGCAATCAGTATCCCGGAAACATCGCAATTGGAAGGTACTGGGACGAGTTCCAGCAGAGAGGACAGCATGGCGTTGGCCGCTTTCCCCACTGCAAGGATGCGGAGATGCAGCAAACTCCTCAGATCGAGGGAATCTTCGCCTAGATAAAGTTTCTCATCCTGAACGCGGACATGGCGCTCCATGGCCCGCTCGACACTACAGTCCGCGAGAGCCTGCTCGAAGATGGTCCGTGCTGTGTCTCGCAGGGAATGCATTCCGCTCCTAAAAAATGCTGTGGCTGTTTAGCGCGGGTCGATGTCAGGGAAATTTTGTCTTGTCCAATTCACAATTGCGGTCTGGACCAGATCCAGCTTGCCGACAAAAAAGTGGTTTGCTCCTGGAATCCAGACGAGTTTTTTCGGTTCGGGTGCGGAGGCGACGACTGCCTCAACTTCTGCGACCGGGCCATATTGATCGCGATCCCCGCTGATAAAAAGCTTGGGCTGCTCGCATTTCGGTAAATATGCATAGGTATAGCTTCGGCCATCCGCCATGACCGGTAGACCCAGCGCGATCAGGCCATGCACGCGGGGATCGCCGCAGCAGGCGCGCATTCCGACATTGGAGCCAAAGGAAAATCCTGCAAACAAGATAGGTAGATGAAATTCATTGTCCAGCCAGTCGAGCGCGGCACGCACATCGTCCTGTTCGCCGCGGCCGTCGTCATACTGGCCTTCACTGCGTCCGGTACCGCGAAAGTTGAAGCGAAGCACCGGCAGGCCCAAACGATGCAGGGCTTTCATGACGCGATACACCACTTTGTTGTGCATGGTGCCGCCACCCATGGGATGCGGATGGCAAACCAGGGCGCTATAAGGGGCGTCCTTACTGCCGGTGTTGAGCAACGCTTCCAGCCGACCAGCCGGGCCGTGCAGGTCAAAAGTACGAATTGAGGAGGTTGGCGTGATTTCCATAGTTTGAAGAAAGCTGAGAGCGCCTTACGGCTTCCTACATTTTACGGGTGTTATGCGCGGTATGCTGGAAATGCATGCCTACGGACCCCATAGCACTCACGCGTCAATTAGTGGACATTGAATCGATCAGTGAAAATGAAGCTGCTGTCGGTCATTTTCTTTTTAACTATCTCTCCGAGCACAATTTTCAAGTAGAAAAGATGCCGGTCCCACAGAACGCGGGGCGCGAGCGCTTCAATGTCTACGCAGGTATTTCTGACGACGCGGCGGATGTCGTGCTTTCGACGCACATGGACACTGTCCCGCCGTTTATCCGCAGCAGCGAAGACGATGCCTATATCTACGGACGTGGCTCGTGCGACGCCAAAGGAATCATCGCTGCGCAAATTGTCGCAGCGGAGCGGCTGCGCGCCATGGGCGTGCGCGTGGGGCTGCTGTTTCTGGTTGGCGAGGAGCGGGGCAGTCACGGCGCGCGCGTCGCCAATATGCAACCGAAGGGCAGCCGCTTTTTGATCAACGGCGAACCCACGGACAACCGGCTGGGGCTGGCTTCCAAGGGCGTCATCAATGCGGTGGTGCGCGCCCACGGCAAAATGGCGCACTCGGCGTACCCAGAGCTGGGAGATTCCGCAATCCATAAATTGATCGTTGCGCTGGATCGAATTCTTCATGTCCAATTGCCGACGAATCCGGAGGTTGGGCCATCGACGTTGAACATCGGCCTGCTTGAAGGAGGACATGCACCCAACGTCATTGCGGATGAAGCTTCTGCGACAATTTTGATTCGTCTGGTCGGGCCATCGGATGCCGTCCGCGCGGCGTTGCAGCAGGCCGCTGGACAGGATGCGGAAGTCGAAGTGACACTGGAGATTCCATTCCAGAAATTGAAGCGCATCGAAGGTCTGCCCACGATGGTCGCCGCCTTCACCACGGACATTCCCGCGCTGACCAACTGGGGCGAGCCGCTCTTGCTGGGGCCGGGATCGATCCATGTCGCGCACACTCCGCAGGAACGATTGGCGAAGCGGGAGTTGTTCGACGCCATCGAACTCTACACAAAGATTGCGCTGCGCCTGGTGCAGTAAGACCGCCTGAAAATACGGGCGCGTGAAAGAAGGATTTTTGAGATGGAAGAGCAGACCGAACTGAAACACGAACAAAGCAGTCACACTTCGCAAACGGACCAGGGAAACGCGCTGGCAAACGCCGCCTCGTCCTATCTGCGCTCCGCGATGCATCAGCCAGTGCAGTGGCAGGAGTGGGGCGAAGCCGCATTTGCCAAAGCTCGCGAAGAGAACAAGCCCGTCCTGCTTGACATTGGCGCAGTCTGGTGCCACTGGTGCCATGTGATGGACCGCGAATCGTATGAAGACGCCGAAATTTCCGAGATCATCAACAGCCATTTCGTCGCCGTGAAAGTGGACCGCGATGAACGACTCGACGTGGACACGCGGTATCAGTCTGCCGTCTCTGCGATGAGCGGGCAGGGTGGCTGGCCGTTGACAGTGATTCTGACACCGGAAGGCAAGCCTTTTTTTGGGGGAACATATTTTCCCAAAGAAGAGCGTTACGGTCGTCCTGGATTTGGGCGCGTTCTGCTGACCATGGCGCATGC
>JAJYGR010000294.1 GCA_021790655.1 Acidobacteriota bacterium
GCGCGCCAGCATATCGTTGGCTTCGGGAGTACCGGCGATCGATGGGTCCGCCGCAAGCGCCTGATACTCCGCAGCCGCAGCCCCGTAGCGACCCGCGAGATACAGACCGTCTGCGTGGCGGGTCCGTTGCATCGGTGTAAACGGCGCCGTCTCCCCCATCTGATGAAGCTGGTTCCCTACTTCGCCTGCCTCGTTGCTTGTCGGGTAGTCAACATAAATCCGTGTGTATATCTTTTGCGCATCACGCCGATTGCCCGCCAACTGATTCGCTTTTCCCAGGGCAAAAAGATACGCGGTTGAATTCGCCAGAGAACTGCCATGCAGTTTGGCGAGTTGCAGCAGTGCGGCTTGCGGGTCGCCCTGACTCAGCTTGATGTTTCCCAGCAGAAGAGTTGCACAATCGATGAGAATGCTGTCGGGATGCCGCTCCGCAAAGTTTTGCAGACGCTGCTGTGCCGTTACATACTCATGCTGATTGAAGTCGGCCTGGGCACCGAGATAATCGGCGTAGTCGGCAAGCGCTTTTCCGACATGGCTGGCCTGTTGAAAAGCGGCGGCGGACTCACGAAATTTACCGTCGGTAAGGTAAGCCTGTCCAAGCGCCATATAGGCTGCGGAGGAAGCCTCGCCCGAATGGGTGCGCGCATAGTGGAGGACGCCGGAGTAAGCCTGCGGAGTGCGGTCTGTCATGAGCTGCTGCGCCATGGGTCGCAGTTGCGAGGACGCTACGAATGCGTGATGGAGCTGGTGCGCGCGGGCACGAGTATGCGCGCTGACATGTCGGCGGCGGGTGTTTCGGCTGCCAGAAGCGCGATGGCTGGTGGAGCGCTTGCGAGATGCTCTGGCGCTGTGGCTTTTCGATTTGCGGTTCGCAACCGTCGAATGCGCCTTTTTATGTGTCTTGTGCGCGCTGCTGCTCTCCTGTTGCGCAATCGCCGATTGCATACAGATGGCAACAACGAGCAGCATTATGAACTTGCACAGCCTGAATCTCCGGTCCCTGGAGAAGGCAAAATAAAAACGTTGCATATATGTATGAATCTAGCGGGATACTGTACAAAAACAAAGTGACTGTTTGTATCCATGCTTCGCGGAAGAAGTTTTGCGGTCCGGATAAAGCGGGAAATTCACGAGAAAGTACATTTGTCTGCATCCCTGCGCGAAGACTACCATCTATATAGCTGCAAGACATTGTGACTTCGGTATTGGACCGTGCACCATGGCGAGCAGCAAGAACGTGAGGCCGCCTAGAACCATGGCAACAACTCTGACACCGGACGAGAATGCATTACACCCCGATCTTCTCCTGATTGAGAAGGTAAAGGCGGGTGACCTGTCCGCCTTTGAACAATTGATGCGGCAATACGACCGCCAGATCTTTCGCATCGCCCTGCATATCACGCAAAACCGCGAGGATGCCGAGGACATCGTGCAGGACACGTTCCTGAAGGTGTTTCAGAAGCTGGACCAGTTTCAAGGAAATTCTAAATTTTACACCTGGTTGGTGCGCATCGCTGTGAATGAGTCGCTGATGCGGCTGCGCAAGCGGCGCTCGCAAAAAACGGTTTCCATGGACGAAGAGATACAAACGGAAGAAGGCCCCATCCCTCGCGATTTCGCGGACTGGATGCCGAATCCGGAACAGAACTATAACCAATCTGAACTGGCCGATATTCTTCGCCGCGCCATTCAGGGCTTGCCGCCAGGGTTTCGCACCGTATTTGCGCTGCGCGACATCGATGGCCTGTCCACCGAAGAAACGGCGCAGGCCCTGGGACTGAGCGTACCCGCAGTCAAGAGCCGTCTGCTACGCGCTCGCCTGCAACTTCGCGAACGGCTAAGCCGCTATTTCCGGGTCCCAACAGGAGTACAACCACAGTGAACTGCACAGAATTTCTTGCCAATTTGACGGATTACTTCGACACAAAAACAGCAGCCGCGCTGCGCTCGGAGCTGGAGCGGCATATGGCCGGTTGTAGCCACTGCCATGTGACTCTCAACACCACGCGGCAGACCATTGAAATCTACCGCAATGACGAACTGTATGAACTGCCAGAGTCCATCCGTACCCAATTGCAGCAGGCTGTGCTGGCGAAATGCGCGGCCATGAAGAAGAAGAAAGAACCGTGCGCTTAAGAGCTGCGCGCTCTACGATACAGTTCCGCTCAATCCCTGCTTGAAATGCTATCGACTGCTCTCGCAGTCCGATATATTAGGCGGACATTTTAGGAAGACGATCGCGAAGTTCTTCGGGAATACGTCCGTGCAAGGCGCGCGCCTGCTGGCTAAGATAGGTCGGCGCCGGCGTAATGATGGCAACCACAATCCATGCCAATAACGAAATAAGCAGACCTGCAATCGCTGCCCGCTCGACGCTGACCACCAGATACATCTGATGCATTTGCAGATTGAGAACGACCCAGTCGCGCAAAGGCTCTATGCGATGCAGCACCAGGAGCACGGTGACAAAAGCGGCGATGGCAAACGTGGAAATTCCGATCAGCCACACATCGACTGCACGATGCAGCCGTTGCCGGGAATGGCAATGTTGGCAAGCATGGAGGTGGTCTTCATAGTCGGTACGCATTTCGGAATGTAACCCGGAGATGTCATACCGCCAACCTGAAAGGATGTCCCCAACAGTGGGATCGATACAACGGACCTTCTGCATATACTCCCGATTCCTAAAAAGCCCACACAACCTATATATTGACTTTATTGTAACGTAAAAGCAAGCAGATTTCAGTAAATTATTTCACTGTAACTCACTATAAATAAATAGATTCGAGCGGCATGCTCTGCGATGCGAGCACCACTTTATTGCCTAATAGTCCCATTTTGCCGTCCAGAGCGCGCTCTGCGGAAAGGCGCACCAATTCCGGTAAATTGTTGCTCTCTGAAATATGGGCCAGGATGACAAAGCGCGCTGCGCCATCGTATTCGTTCGACAGATATTCCCCGACGGCATCGTTGGAAAGATGCCCCACGCGCGACAACACCCGCTGCTTCACCGCCCACGGATACGGCCCATCGCGCAGCATTTCAAGATCGTGGTTCGACTCGATCATCAACAAATCGGCCCGCTGTAGATGCATGCGGACGTTCGGCGGCAGATAGCCCAGGTCGGTTGCGACGG
>JAJYGR010000227.1 GCA_021790655.1 Acidobacteriota bacterium
TCAACAGTTGCTTGTCATAATCCGCTGCGGTAATGTCTCCTTGCAGCAACACGTGCGTATGCGCATCGATTAGTCCCGGCAGGCAAGTGTCCTGGCGCAAATCCACAATCTCAGTCGCAGGCGTCGAAGCGGGCACAGCATCCAGAATGCCGTGGATTTTTCCATCCACCACGGCAATCACTCCACCCTGGCGAAGCTCGTCCGTAGCTCCGGTAAATATAGCTCCGCAGCGAAGAAATGTGGTGGTAGACAAGTGAGGTTTCGTCGAGGCTTGGCCCAGCATCGGCAGAGTTGCCGACAGGCAAACGATAAGCAAATTAGATCGTAGCAATCGCATGCACTGGAACATACCGTTTTCAGCGCGCAACTGCAATCAGTTTCTTGACGGAAGATGTGCTACTGTCGTTGCAATCAAAACACAAAGGGCAGAAGATTTCTCTTCTGCCCTTTGTTAAAACCTAGCGCTCGACTTACAGCGGTTGTACATCCGCAGCCTGCCAGCCCTTCGGTCCCTTCACAACGTTGAACTGCACGGCCTGTCCTTCTTGCAAACTCTTAAATCCGTTTGAATTGATCGCAGAATAATGCACAAAGACATCTTCGCCATTTTGGCGCGAGATAAAGCCGAAGCCCTTCGCGTCGTTGAACCACTTAACTGTACCTTGTTCCATGGAAAGCTTATTTCCTAATTATTGAATTACGCTGAAGGGAATCGGAGCGACTACTAGCAGAAACTTGCTTTGGAGCAAAATCTACAACTGACCCGGTTCTATTCGAACGCAAGCTTAGTGTAGCAGGTTTTAGAAAAATACAAGAAAAAAATACAACCACTGTTCTAGGGTTAACCTCTTTGTCTTGCATGGGTTACGCTCGTCAGCCTCGAAAAGGCAGCGAAAACAGCACTGCTAATGGTGCGTTATGCTAGCAAAACGCATGATATTTGAGGATGAATCGCTCGTGTTGCTTAATGAAGTCTTGCCCACACTGGCCGCGGGATTTTCCTCCCTTCCATCGCACCGATCTGCCCCGTTGGATCACGCTGCCATGCTACAGGTGCTGGAGCAAGCTGCGGCCCGGCTACACAAGAATTACCCGTATTTTCATCCGCTTTACGCCGGTCAGATGCTCAAGCCACCGCATCCGGTGGCCCGGGCTGCCTACGTTCTGGCTACATGGCTCAATCCCAACAACCATGCCCTGGACGGGGGGCGCGCCAGTTCGCAAATGGAAATCGAAGCTGTCCGCGAACTCGCCACCATGTTTGGTTGGACGACGCATCTAGGCCATCTCACCAGTGGCGGGACCTTTGCCAACCTGGAAGCGCTTTGGGTTGCGGGACAGATCGCTCCCGGCAAAACCATCCTGGCTTCCTCCCAGGCGCACTATACGCATCACCGCATTAGCGGCGTTCTCCAACTCGCCTTTGACTCGGTTGCTACAGATACTCGTGGCAGAATGTCCCTCAAAGCGCTCGAAGCCAGGCTCCAGCAAGGCGATGTCGGCACCGTAGTCGTCACACTGGGCACCACGGCTTTGGGAGCTGTTGATCCGCTCCCGCAAATCCTCTCCCTGCGCCAGAGATACGGTTTCCGCATCCATGTCGATGCGGCCTATGGCGGCTACTTCACTCTCGCCTCGAATTTAGGAGAAGAGGCCGAGGCCGCCTACGCAGTACTGCCACAAGTTGACTCCATCGTAATAGATCCGCACAAGCACGGACTACAGCCCTATGGCTGCGGCTGCGTTTTGTTTCAGGATCCTTCTGTCGGGCGTTTCTATAAGCATGATTCTCCATACACCTACTTCACTTCGGACGATCTGCATCTCGGCGAGATCACTCTGGAGTGTTCCCGCTCCGGGGCCTCCGCCGTAGCTCTCTGGGCCACGCAACGCCTGCTGCCACTGCAACGAGGCGGAGAATTTGCAGCGATGTTGGAAGCCTGCCGTTCCGCTGCTGTTGAATTACACCGTCGGCTTCACGCTTCGCCGATATTTCTTGCGCCCATTGACCCGCAGCTTGACATCGTCATCTGGGCCGTGGCCGGAGATACCGTGGAAGAGAGTTCAGCTCGCGCTCGCGCGGTCTTCAACGCAGCCGCACGAAAAGATTTGCATCTCGCATTGGTGAAACTGCCGCGCGAATTTTTCCCGCCAAATACTTGGCCCCAGTCCAATCTGTCAGTGGAGAATACTCCCTATGTCACCTGCCTCCGCTCCGTGCTGATGAAGCCCGAGCATCTGGCGTGGCTCGATGCCATCTGGGAACGTCTTCAGGCGGCCGCTGAGGAGACTATTGAAATATGAGTGGCAGCGAAGATCCAGTTGTGCTCGAAAACTCTCTACTGCGCGTAGAAATCTTGCCTGCGCTGGAGGGAAAAATATCCTCACTACATGTCAAACGCAATGGGTTGGAGGTTACTACAGCAACCTTTGCGCCCCTATCACCCGCGCACCTTGCAGCAAAACTTTGAAGACTCCGACGCCAGCGGTTCCGACGAATGCCTGCCCACCATAGCAGCCTCCATGATCGACTGGAATGGAAGCCAGCGAAACCTGCCAGACATGGCGATGTACATGGTGCTGTCCAACCAATCTCGCGTCAAAAGTTTGAGCATGCTGTGCGCACTTTTTATTGCCCACGCAGTAAATTTGAGCGGTTCTATACAACCTCTAGCTTGAACCGCTGATAAAATGCCGGTAAAGCGTTTGCGCCCGACTACGGCACTTTTAGCTTGAGATTGATATTCCATCTCGAACCCATGGGCCAGTCAGTCTCAAGGTTATGCCGGGCTTGCAGACGCGGTTGTTAGTCTACGATTGGCTGCACGAAACTTGCAGCAACGTAGACGTACTTTCAAATCCCTGGAGAAGTAGATCTATGGCAGTAATCAGTGAAGCGGCTTTGGATGCGCAACAAAGCGGCAACGAGTGGAAACGCATCCGGGTCGCATATTTTTCCATGGAAATTGCAGTTGCGCCAAACATGCCCACATATAGCGGAGGTCTCGGTGTTCTCGCCGGAGATACGCTGCGTTCCGCCGCAGATACCGGTCTTCCCCTGGTTGCCGTAACGCTGCTCCATCGCAAAGGGTACTTCCACCAGCATCTCACCGCCGAAGGCGTACAGACCGAAGAAGACGAACCCTGGAAGCCGGAAGAAATGCTCCAGCCACTCGGCCCAGTCGCTGCCATTACCATTCAAAGCCGTCCTGTCATGGTCCGGGCCTGGCGTAAAGACCTCGTCGGTGTTGACGGCCACATCGTTCCCATCATTTTTCTCGACACCGATCTAGACCCAAACAGTCCCTGGGACCGCCAGCTCACCGACCACCTCTATGGTGGGGACATCTTTTATCGCCTCTGTCAGGAAACCGTCCTCGGCATGGGTGGAGTTCGCATTCTCGCAGCTCTCGGCTGTCAGCCTGCCGTGTTTCATATGAATGAGGGTCATGCCGCATTGCTCACGCTCGGCCTTTTGGAAGAACAGGTCAATGATGGCAATTTGCTCGACGCAACCCAGTCTGACCTCGATGCAGTACGCGAGCATTGCGTCTTTACCACCCACACGCCGGTCCCCGCCGGGCATGATCGATTCTCCATGGACCAAGCTCGTCAGGTGCTAGGGGAAGAACAGACCAGTGCGCTCGAAAAATTTGGCTGTTGTCATGACGGAATGTTGAACATGACCTACGTCGCCCTGCGTTTCTCTCGGTACGTTAACGGCGTGGCCATGCGACATGGTCGCGTTTCGCGAGAAATGTTTCCGGATTATCCAGTCCAGGCCATCACCAACGGCGTGCATGCAGCTACATGGATTCAACCTGCAATGCAGGACTTGCTAGATGAAAAAATTCCCAGTTGGCGACGCGACAATCTGTATCTTCGCTTCGCCATCGGCATCGAACCGGGAGAAATTCGCAGTCGTCATCGGGAAGCGAAGCGCGCGCTCCTCTCTACCGTGTCGGAGCGTACCGGCGTTCGTCTCCGCGAAGATTGTTTTACCATCGGATTCGCCCGCCGCGCCGCAGCCTATAAGCGCGCCGATATGCTTTTTGTCGATCCTGCACGCCTGGCGCAAATTGCTGAGCAATGCGGTGGTCTCCAGATTGTCTATGCCGGAAAAGCGCATCCCCACGACGATCTTGGTAAGAGCATTATCCATCGTGTGTTTGAAGCGGCTGCAAACCTTCATACAAACGCCCTGACCATCGTCTATCTGGAAAATTATGAATGGGATCTGGGAGCGATACTTACAGGTGGCTCGGATTTATGGCTGAATACTCCGCGCCGCCCCTATGAAGCCTCCGGAACCAGCGGGATGAAGGCAGCCATGAATGGTGTTCCCAGTCTCAGCACTCTCGACGGCTGGTGGATTGAAGGCTGCATCGAAGGGGCCACCGGCTGGTCCGTTGTGGAATCCGACAATGACGCGGAAGAAGCCGAATCTCTCTACGAAAAACTCGAAAACGAAATTTTGCCACTCTACTATCGCTATCCTCAGAAATGGGCGGAGATTATGCGCATGTCCCTCGCCATCAACGGTTCCTTTTTCAATACACACCGCATGCTCTATCAGTACGTGACCAACGCATATTTTCCCGGCGATCCCTCTACGCAAAGAAAATTCCAGTCAGAACTCCTACTAGCGCGTTAATGCAGTCACGTATGACGCAATTGAAGGCAATGGTTGCGATTCTGTGCGGAGAACGGACTGCCTCAATCTCCGCTTACAGGCAAGTCGGATGCCTTGAGGCTTTGCTTACCGCGCAAATGGACAAAACGGATATGTAGTTTGTCCCAGAAAAGATATACGACCGGGGTCGTGTAGAGGGTCAGCACTTGCGAAACCATCAAGCCGCCCACAATCGCGATACCAAGCGGACGCCGCAATTCAGATCCTGTCCCCTGACCGAGCGCCAGAGGAAGGCCGCCAAACAACGCAGCCATCGTCGTCATCATAATGGGGCGGAAGCGTAGCACACACGCTTCGTAGATGGCTTCTTCTGGGGTCTTACCGTGGTTTCTCTCCGCATCCAGCGCGAAGTCGATCATCAAAATGGCATTCTTCTTCACCAGGCCGATCAACAAAATCATCCCGATCAGAGCGATCACACTAAATTCGATATGAAATAAAAGCAACGCAAGAATTGCGCCGATGCCTGCGGAGGGCAGTGTCGAGAGAATCGTGATCGGATGAATGTAGCTTTCGTACAGTATGCCCAGCACTACATAAACTGCCAATAATGCAGCCAGGATCAAATAAGGTTCATTCGCCAGAGAAGTTTGAAACGCCTGCGCGGTCCCCTGAAACCCTGAATGGATGGTGGCTGGCATGTGCGACTCCTGCTTCACTCGCTCGATGGCGTCTACTGCCTGCCCGAGCGCGACTCCCGGAGCCAGATTGAAGGTCAGCGTGACGGCGGGGAACTGGCCCTGATGGTTCACCTGTAGCGCCGTGCGCCGCCGCTCATAATGCGCAATCGCGCTCAACGGTACTTCAGTGCTCGAAGGTGTTTGCGTCTGCATTTGCGTCACAGTTGATGCCATCGCAGCGGAGCCTGTAGTTGCTGCTGGAGTAGTATTGGTCGCTTTTACATAAATATTGCGCAGCGCCTCGGGATCTCTTTGGAACTGCTGCGCGACTTCCAGGACCACATGATACTGATTCAGCGGAGTGTAAATTGTAGAAACCTGTCGCTGCCCAAATGCGTCGTACAGCGTGTTATCGATCATCTGAGGAGAAATGCCCAATCGGGACGCAGTGTTCCGATCGATGACCAATTCGGTTTCCAGGCCCTGGTCTTGCAGGTCGGTCGAAACATCGCGCAACTCGGGTATTTTTTTGAAAAGCGCCTGGAGCCGCGGCGCCCACTCCAGCAATTCCGGTAAGC
The DNA here is from genome assembly GCA_021790655.1 of Acidobacteriota bacterium. GTDB lineage: Bacteria > Acidobacteriota > Terriglobia > Terriglobales > Acidobacteriaceae > JAKAAZ01. The sequence continues at coordinate 5,892 of JAJYGR010000227.1, forward strand.
TTTGGTCTTCCAGCGTGTATTGGTACTGTGCATCGCTCATGCGTCCACCGACGCTGATGTCCTGCGACGCCTGCATGAACAGATTCGCGCCAGGAATTGCCAGCAGTTTTGGGCGCAGTCGATTGATGATGTCGTCGGCAGACGCGTGTCGCTCGTTGTCAGGCTTCAACGTAACGAACATGCGACCCGTGTTCATCGTGTTCTCATTGCCACCGATAAAACAAATTACGCTGTACACCGCCGGGTCCTTCATCACAATTGAGGAGAACTGCTTCTGTTTGATCCGCATGGCATCGAAAGAAACGTCCTGGTCCGCGCGGATCGAACCCATGATGCGCCCTGTGTCCTGCTGCGGGAAAAACCCCTTTGGGATGTAGATAAAGAGATAGACGTTGATGACAAATGTCAGCAGCGTGACGACCAGCATCAGCCCTTGATGGTCCAGTACCCAATGCAATCCGTGCCTATAAATCGAGAGGGACTTTTCAAAGATCCATTCACAGCCCTGATAAATACGGCCATGTTTTCTGGAATGTTGATCGCGCAGAAAATACGCGCCCATCATCGGGGTAGTGGTCAGCGAAACCACCAGCGATACGCATATCGCGAGACTCAGCGTAACTGCAAACTCGCGAAACAATCGCCCGACAATGCCGCCCATCAGCAGGATGGGGATAAAGACCGCAACCAGCGACAGACTCATGGAAATGACAGTAAATCCGATCTCCTTCGAGCCGCGCATCGCCGCATCGAACGCGCTGTAACCTTTTTCGCGATAGCGAGAGATATTTTCGATGACAACAATCGCGTCATCCACCACGAAGCCCGTCGAAATGGTGAGAGCCATCAGCGAAAGATTGTCCAGCGTGTAGCCCAGCAGATACATCATGCCGAAGGTGCCCAGTAGAGACAGTGGCACGGAAATGCTGGGAATCAAGGTGGCCATCGGGTCGCGCAGGAAGAAGAACACCACCAGGATGACCAGCAGCACAGAGATGACGAGCGTGGCTTCCACATCATTCACCGCAGCCCGAATCGTCAGCGTACGGTCCAGCACCTTGAACATAGTGATGCTTGGCGGCAATGAGGCGGCAAGCTGTGGCATGTCCTTCTTGATCTGATCGACGGTATGAATGATATTTGCGCCCGGCGCTTTGAAAATGATCACCAATACCGCGGGCTTGCCGTTGGAAAGGCCCCACGTATAAATGTTCTCAACCGAATCGACGACATCGCCGATGTCCTGCAATCGGACGGGACTTCCATTGTTGTACGCAATAATTAGAGGCTTATATGCGGCAGATCCAAAAAGCTGATCCGTGTCAGTAATGACCATCTGTGTGGTGTTGTTGTTCAGAGATCCTTTCGGCATGTTCACGTTGACCGTGCCAAGAGCGGTGCGTACCGCTTCCAGCCCGATCCCGTAAGAACTCAAGACCGTAGGATTTGCCTCGACACGGACTGCAGGGTTGGAACTTCCTCCGACATACACCTGGCCCACGCCATTGATCTGCGCGAGTTTTTGCGCCAGTATCGAACTGGCGTAGTCGTAGATCTTCGGCTTCGGTATCAGATCGGAAGTCAATGCCAGAATGTAGATCGGCGCATCCGCCGGATTGAACTTGTTGTACGTGGGATTGCCCGGAAGATTGCTCGGCAGTTGTCCGCGAGCCGCATTGATCGCCGCCTGCACATCGCGCGCAGCAGCATCGATATTGCGGTTCAGATCAAACTGTAGTGTGACGGACGATGATCCCAGCGTGCTGACAGAGGTCATCTGTGTGACGCCTGCAATCCGGCCAAATTCACGTTCCAGCGGAGTGGCGACAGCCGAGGCCATCACCTCCGGACTTGCGCCCGGCAGAGATGCCTGCACGCCGATGGTGGGGAATTCCACCTCCGGCATCGGCGCGACCGGCAACAGCGTGTACGCCAGGATTCCGGCAAGCATCAGCGCGATGGTGAGCAGCGCAGTGCCAACAGGGCGGCGGATAAATGGCGCGGACAGATGCATAGTGTCAGTCGCCCGATACTGTTTCATGCTGCATCGGTGAAGGATGCAGGGCTGTCTCCGATTGGCCTTTGCGGAATCGCCGCGCCAGACCATCGAAGAAGAGATATACAACCGGGGTAGTATAAAGCGTCAGCACCTGAGAAACGAGGAGGCCGCCGACAATCGTGACGCCCAGAGGACGGCGCAGTTCCGCACCCGTTCCAGTCCCCAATGCAAGCGGCAGGCCGGCAAGTAGCGCAGCCATCGTCGTCATCATAATGGGACGGAAACGCAGCAGGCATGCCTGATAAATCGCCTCTTCCGGAGACTTGCCTTCATTCCGCTCGGCATCGAGGGCAAAATCAATCATCATGATGGCGTTTTTCTTGACAATGCCGATCAACAGGATGATGCCGATCAACGCGATGATGCTGAATTCCTCGTGGAAAATCATCAATGCCAAAATCGCCCCTACGCCTGCCGAGGGCAAAGTCGAGAGGATCGTAAGTGGATGAATATAGCTCTCATACAGCACGCCCAGCACAATGTAGACCGTCACCAGCGCCGCCAGAATCAGTAGAGGCTCGTTGGCAAGCGCCTTGCGAAATGCTTCCGCCGTTCCTTGAAAGTTTGCCGCCACAGAGGCTGGCATTCCCATGTCCCTTTTCACTCGCTCAACTGCGTCCACGGCCTGCCCCAGAGAAACACCGGGCGCAAGATTGAAGGACAGGGTAACGGCGGGAAATTGTCCCTGGTGATTCATCGAAAGAGGCGTGCGCAATTGCTCGTAATGGACCAGCGCTGTCAGCGGGACCTGCTGACCGGTGGCGGACTTTACATAAAGATTGGAAAAGTCCGAAGGATTGCGCTGGTAATTCGGCGCGACCTCCAGCACCACATGGTATTGGTTCAACTGCGTAAAAATGGTGGAAACCTGCCGCTGGCCGAACGCGTCGTACAGCGTGTTGTCGATGTCCGAAGGATCGATTCCAAGCCGCGAAGCGGTGTCGCGGTCGATCACCAACTCCGCGGCCAGTCCGTCATTCAGTTGGTCGGAGGCAACATCGCGCAGTTCCGGCAATGCCTGCAGCCGTTGCAACATGCGAGGCGTCCAATACGCCAGCTCCGTCGCGCTGGCGTCTTCCAGCGTGTATTGAAACTGGGTGCGGCTTACGCGGTCTTCCACCGTCAGGTCCTGTAACGGCTGCATGAACAACTGGATGCCCTGCACTTTATCGACCTGCGGCTGCAATCGCCGTATGATCTCCGACGCGGAAGCTGCACGGTCTTCGCGCGGTTTTAGATTGATCTGTAGCCGCCCGCTGTTCAGCGTCATGTTCGTTCCATCTACGCCGATGAAAGACGTCAGGCTTGACACATCCGGGTCCTTCAGGACCACCTGGGCCACTTGGCGCTGCAAGTCGGACATGGCTTGAAACGAAATGGTCTGCGGCGCCTGCGAAATGCCAAGAATCATCCCCGTGTCCTGCACCGGGAAAAAGCCCTTGGGAACGATATAGAAGAGGAACCCAGTCAAAATCAATGTCGCCAGCGTGACCAGCAACGTTGCCGTCTGGCGCTCCAGCACCCAGCGCAAGGTATCGCCATACCTGGCGATGATCCAGGTATAGAAGCGTTCGGAGCTATGGTAGAGTCGGCCTTGCTCGTGTTCCGGCTTGTGCCGCAGAAGCCGGGCACACATCATCGGTGTTAGCGTCAATGAGACAAAAGCGGAAACCAAAATCGTGACTGCGAGCGTGACGGCAAATTCCCGAAACAATCGACCGACAATGTCGCCCATGAACAGCAGCGGAATCAGCACGGCGATCAGCGAGACCGTCAACGAAACAATGGTGAAACCGATCTGCTGCGAGCCTTTCAGCGCTGCCTCTAAGGGAGAATCCCCCAACTCCAGGTAACGGGAGATGTTTTCGATCATTACGATGGCGTCGTCCACAACGAACCCCGTCGAAATGGTCAACGCCATCAGCGACAAATTGTCCAGTGAGTATCCCAGCAGGTACATGACCGCGAACGTGCCCACAATGGAAAGCGGAACGGCAATACTTGGAATGATCGTCGCGGCAATATTGCGCAGAAATAGAAACATCACCATCACGACCAGCGCAATCGTCAGCATCAGCTCAAACTGCACGTCTTTTACCGATGCGCGGATCGTCTGCGTCCTGTCTGTTACGACCTGCAACTTGACGGAGTTTGGCAGACTCGCCTGAAGTTGCGGCAGAAGCTTTTGTATGCGGTCCACAACCGCAATAATGTTGGCGCCCGGTTGCCGCTGGACGTTCAAAATGACCGCCGAAGAATCGTTTAGCCACGCAGCTTCCTGCGCATTCTCCGTGCTGTTTGTGACGGACGCGATGTCCCCCAGGCGTACCGGAGACCCATTGCGATAGGTAATCACGATGGGCTGATATTGCCGCGCGCTCGTCAGTTGGTCATTGTCATTGATGGTGAAGGACTGGCGCTGACCATTCAGGTTGCCCTTTGCCTGGTTGACGTTGGTCGCGGCCAGCGCCGTGCGCACATCTTCCAGGCTCAGGTCATACGAGGCCAACGCTGTAGGATTCGCCTGCACCCGCACCGCTGGCTTTTGGCCGCCAACGATCGATACCAGGCCCACCCCGGAGAGTTGCGAAATCTTTTGCGCCAGTGTCGTATCTGCAAGGTCTTCCACCTTGGACAGCGGCATCGTATTGGACGTCAGCGCCAGCGTTAGCACCGGAAAGTCCGCCGGATTTACCTTGCTATATACAGGAGGGTTTGGCAGGTCTGTTGGAAGGTAGGTCCCAGCCGCATTGATCGCCGCCTGAACCTCCTGCTCGGCAACGTCGATGTTCTCATCCAGATCGAATTGCAGCGTAATGACCGATCCGCTAAACGAGCTGATCGAAGTCATCTGGTTCAATCCCGGCATCTCGCCGAACTGCCGTTCCAGCGGCGCGGTCACTCCCGACGCCATTACCGCCGGACTGGCGCCCGGATAGAACGTCGTGATCTGGATGGTAGGGTAATCCACCTCCGGCAGCGCGGAGACCGGCAACTGGGTGTAGGCCACGATCCCGGAGATCATGATTGCTGCCATCAGCAGCGAAGTGGCGACTGGCCGCAGAATAAACAGCCTTGACGGACTCACAATGTGGTTCCTTGCGCGGCCATCTTGTAAGCTGTCGTGTCATCTGCCATCGTTACGCTCACCGGAGATCCGGAGCTCAGTTTTTCCGCTCCATCAATGACAACGACATCCCCGGGTTTCACGCCGCTGTCCACCACCAGGGTAGAACCTTCCGTCAATTGCACATGCACGGGCTGCGTTTTCACCTTATGGTCCGCACCGACAACAAAGACAAAGTTTCCATCTGGGCCGTGTTGCAGTGCGGCTGCCGGCATCACGATTGCATGAGGCAGTTGGTTGATGACCAGGCGAACATTGACGAATTGATCCGGAAACAGGTTCTCCTTGTCGTTCGAAAACACGGCCTTAAATTTCGCAGTTCCAGTCGTCTGGTCGATCTGGTTGTCCACAGTCAGTAATTTCCCGGTCGCCAGGTGCTCCTTCGATGAGCGATCGTAGGCGTCTACAGCCATACCTTTGTCGCTGCGCATCTTGGCAAGAACTTCCGGCAGATTGTCCTCTGGGAGCGAAAAGTCCACGGCAATAGGCTTCATCTGCGTGATGATCAGCATCCCGGTCGTCGCAGTTGACTGCACAATGTTGCCAGGATCTACCAAGCGCAATCCAACCCGCCCGTCAATAGGGGAGCGTATTGAGCAATAATCCAGATTGACCTGCGCTGTCTCCACCGCCGCCTGGTCGGCCTCTACGGTTCCCAGGTATTGGCCGTAAAGGGCCTGCTCGGCATCAAGCTGCTCTTTGGAGTAGACGCCCTCCTGGTAAAGAGACTTATAACGTCCCAGTTCCAACTTGTAATCCTCCAGTTGTGCCTGGTCTCTGACAAGCTGGCCCTTGGCCTGGTCCAGTGCAGCCTTGTAGGGGGCCGGGTCGATCACAATCAGCAGGTCCCCCTTGCGGACGTTTTGCCCTTCTTTGAAATTCACCTTCATGATCTGCCCGGGAACACGAGAATTGACCGTAACCGTGTAATAGGCAGTCACTGTTCCCAGTCCATCCAAATAAACTGGAACATCTTTTTGCTCCACGGTAATGGCTTCCACCGGGACTTTTTGGTAGAGGGCCATCATGGATGCATGTGCAGTTGCCTGCTTTTCTTTTTCTTGACGCGCTGTGGCAATCCGCCAAATAAAGACCCCAGCGACGACGAGAATGAACAGAATTACTATGTTATGCAGCCAGTTTTTGCGAGTCTTTCGTTCATATCCTGGGTCATGAATCGAGGGGGAAACCGGACGCGGGCTTTCAGCTATAGGCATAGAGAACTCATAAATATTGGGTGCTTGTCTTTCCTTGGCTAACAGACGATGAAAGTAGACATGTCAAGCCACTACTTGAATGATAATGGGACGCCATTCGCCCTGAAAAAGTTTCACGCTCTACAGTCGGCCTGTCAGGACCCTACTTAATCGCAAAGCCTATTGTTGTCCATAACTTCCGTCTTCTAAAGTAAATTGGTTGGAAGCAATGGGTGTATCGTTCATTCTTACAGAGATTCCAGGCCGCATCTGTTATAGCATCAAAGCAAATTTGTAACGCGCTTTAAATACGTTGCTTAACAGCTAAAAACTCATCCATGTCTGCCGATTCCCACTCACCGGTTACTACGAAAAGTATGGATGCCCAGGCGCATGACCACAACATGGGCAAACCTCCCTCGGCAACTCCTGCCAAGGATAAGGAACCTTCGTCCCTTCCCCTATGCGTGGATATGGATGGCACTCTGGTGAAGTCCGACACCTTGCTGGATTGCCTCTGCATCGTCGCTCGGACCCAGCCCCTCCTGTTGCTTCGTTTGCCGTTTTGGCTGGCCCAGGGAAAAGCGTCCCTGAAACGGGAAGTGACAGCCCACGCTCTGTTGGATGCAGCGCATCTGCCGTATAACGACCAGCTAGTGATCTATCTGCGGGAGCAGGTTGCTGATGGACAGCGTCTCTATCTAACCACCGGCGCCGATCGCGCATTGGCTCAGAGGGTGGCGGAACATCTCGGAATTTTCGAGGAGGTATTTTCAAGTGACGGCTCCACGAACCTGACCGGCGCCAGCAAACTGCGTCTGCTCGAAGCGCGCTTTGGTCACGGCGGTTTTGCTTACGTGGGCAATAGTTTTGCGGACCTCCCACTGCTCGCTGCTTCTAGAGAAGCAATGCTGGCCAACCCCGTAGTAGGTCTGCGCGGTCGGCTGCGGCGAAAAAAAATTTCTGTGCAGAATGTTTTTGAAGATCGGGCACCACTGGGCCGCTCCATCTGGCGGGCGCTACGTGTCCATCAATGGACAAAAAATACGCTGGTTTTCTTGCCGCTTTTACTGGCCCATGCGATTGGCTTGGGCGTCTTTCTCAAGTCCGTACTAGCCTTCTTCAGCTTCAGCCTGGTAGCTTCCAGCACCTACATTGTGAACGATCTCTTGGATTTGGCTTCGGACCGCAACCATGCTACCAAGCGCCGTCGCCCTTTTGCCGCCGGCGATCTCTCCATATTCTCCGGAATAGGTCTGGCCCTTCTGCTCTTTGCAGGCGGCGTCCTTATCTCGACCGCGATGCCCCACCGATTTCTGCCCTGGCTGCTCACCTATTGCTGTGTTACGCTGGCCTACTCACTTTATTGCAAGCGCGTCGTCATTGTGGATGTCATCATTCTTTCGGCCCTATATACGCTGCGTATCCTGGCTGGAGCAGCGGCTGCGCAGGTTCCCATCTCCGACTGGATGGCTGGGTTTTCCATCTTTTTCTTCTTCAGCCTCGCACTCGTCAAGCGCTTCAGCGAACTGGAAAACCTGCGCGCCAGAGGAACTGCCCCCTCGAACGGGCGCGGCTATATGGTGCACGATATGGAGCAGTTGCGCGCTTTCGGGACCGCCAGCGCCTTCGCTTCCGTCGTTGTTTTTACGCTTTATATCAATAACCCGGAGGTGCGCGACCTTTACCATCATCCCCAGCGTCTCTGGTTGCTAACGCCGCTGCTGATCTGGTGGATGAGTCGTGTCTGGCTGCGCGCCTCTCGCGGCCAGATGAACGAAGACCCGGTTGTTTTCGCCCTCACCGATCCCGCCAGCCTGCTGGCCGGAGTCGTGATATTTCTCATCGCGCTCTCCGCGTCTTTATAAGCAGAGACGGTATAACTAAGAGACAATGCCAGCCAAATCTAAACAGCCGGTCTTTGAATCCTGGGGTCGATATCCCAAGGTGGACTGCCACGTCACGCCTCTTTTCTGGAGAGATGAATTTCCGCGTGGCACTCGTCTACCGCCCGCAGTCCTGGCCGTCGGAATGGGGCGCAGCTACGGCGACGTCTGCCTGCTCGAAGGAGGCACGCTGCTATCGACGCGCGGCCTGGACCGTTTCCTTCACTTCGAGCCCAGCACTGGCTTGCTCCGCTGCGAAAGTGGTGTCACACTGGCGCAGATTCTCCAATTCGCTGTGCCCCGCGGCTGGTTCCTGCCTGTGAGTCCCGGGACCAAATACGTCAGTGTCGGCGGGGCCATCGCGAACGACATCCATGGTAAGAACCACCATATTGCAGGTTCCTTCGGCAGCTATGTTCCCAGTTTTGAGCTGGTCCGCTCCGATGGCGCGCGGATGGTCTGTTCCGCGCGGCAAAACACAGATTTTTACTGCGCAACCATCGGCGGCATGGGCCTGACCGGCCTAATCACGTGGGCAGAGGTGCAGCTTCGACCCATCGCTTCGCGCAAAATCCGCTATGAAGGCATCAAGTTCAGCGGCATCGACGAATTTCTCTCGCTTTCCAGCAGCGGCAACCATGTGGAGTACACCGTCGCATGGATCGACTGCATCTCGCGAGGCCGCAACTTTGCCCGCGGCATCTATATGCA
>JAJYGR010000234.1 GCA_021790655.1 Acidobacteriota bacterium
CGACGCTTAACTGGAAAAGTGCTGACTGACTCTTTCATACCTCCAGTCAATCACCTATACGTTCCTCAGAAAATAATGGCCTTGCCCGGAGCAATACGGCTGAAAGGCGCATGAAATCTGGGTTTTCTCGAAGAGCGAGACCGAGAGGATCTGTAGACAAGTGTAGAGCGAGGCGTCGAGGTTGAGTGCGGCGCAGGGCGCGTTGCGCTGCAGTCCGTTCTGTCCATAGTGGACAGAATTTCCGGTAGTGTCCACTGTAGACAGCTTGCAGGAACCGCACTCGCGCATCTGCGGTTCGACCTTTCCACGGTAGAACAGATCGCCTGCATTCGTCATGATCGAAGGCTGTGGGTAAGCGTCCGGGAATGGCCCTCGGTGATCACCGAGGTGGCTGCGGTCACTTCTGATTGAAAGCAATGAATCCCATCACCATCAAGAACCGGAATCCGAAAGATCCGGCGCCGTCCGACCCTGGCTTTGCAGTAGAATTTGTGAAACGCACCCCAATCCCAAGCCAACGTTCTGGCGCATCGGAGGAGTTGTTGGTAGCTGCAATTCGCTCGATCTGATTGTGGCGATTCAGGCCCAGGAGTCGCTTCCATTCGGCCAGGTATCGCGACCTCTCTCCCTTTCCGAAAGCGAACCAGCGGATGTCCTTTCGAGCGATACCGAGGCATGTCAGGAACTCAATGTAATGGCGTGCTTCGTCGGCGGACTGAGGATTCTGGAAGACGACGATGCTGCGGTTATGCCAAACGCGATGCGCGAAGCAATGCAGTCCGGCATTCACCAATTGGGCCTGCTCATTCACAAGCTGCTCGAGTTGAGGCGCGAAGCGATCAACAACATGTTCGTCCGCAGCGGAGGAAGGAGCACGGGGACAGACGATCCCGGTTCCGTTCCTCATACCTGCAAGGGAGGCTTCCGGCGCTTGCATGCGATGACGAGGGCCCACCCCTGACCGCAGGGATGCCAGGTAGCGGGCGTTTTCGATAAAACGGGATGCCTCTTGATCGTCGAGTCCACGTTGCTGCTGAATCTCACAAATGGGGCGTTCCCCTTTTCCTGCTTCACGAAGGAAATCAAATGCAACGCGGACCCGACAACTCGGCTGTTCGATTTGCGGCTTGCTGTCCTCAGTCGGCGCGAAAGGGCGCTGATGCCCCAGCACCTTCTCGAAGAGCTTGCAGGGCACAGCCATGCGCTTTCCGTCAGCCATCCAGCGATCAATTGTCATGCGCGACTTGCCGCTCGCCAAAAGGATCAACTGCCTGCGAGGCCGCATTATTTCAGAAGACTCCAGATAAGCTGCAAGTAGCCAGTCTGCGAAATGGACATAGTGCTCCATGCTTGTCCGCGGACTGCCGTGCCCCAGCAATTGCGCCAATAAGTAAGCATGCTTCCGCGTGGCGCAGTCATGCTTCTCGATCTGCATACGAAATTCGGGTGCCTGACGGAGCCATTCGGTTGTCAGCGCGAGATGAGGGAACAGGTCGGGCAGATGATCCATATCTGCCAGCATCAGCCGCAACCAGGTCCAGCTAGCAAAGCTGTGGCGAAGCTGATGAAAGTGCATTGACTCGTCTCCGGTCACGCGCTGCAGGATACGGTTGATCTCGCGGAAGATCGATTGCGGTATGACCTCATAATCCCTGGACGTGCCTCCAAAGAGGAAGCGGCTTGTGCCATCTGCACATGCGATTCTGCGCTGCTCTCGCCAGGCAAGAACTTCCTGGAGTTCAGCCTGAGTCAAGAGAATACGGAGCGGTATCCGTCGTCGCGCGTTACGGCTTTTGAGCCTGATGTTGCCAAAAGGTCTTATGGTGAGTATCGTGTCCGCTCCCGTATGAATATCCTCAATGAGGCGAAATAGCGCCTCAAGCCTGCGCAATCCACAGCGGAATCCGAGGATGACCAGAATCCTGGCGATGCTGCGGCATTCCGGAAAATATATCTCCGGCCAGGTAGTGTCGATCGCATCGAGAGCCGCGAAGTAGTCCTCAAGTGTGAGTGGATTTGCATCGACGGGAACGATCCCGGCTTGCGAACTCAAAAACATCTGGCTTTCGACTGCATCTTTCTTGTGCCGGGCCATCAGGAACCGATGGAATTCCGATACTTCCCGCGCAAGACGACTCCGCTCTTTTGCCACGGCAGGCAATTTATCGTTGATCTTCGCGTCATCCTCCATGGCGCCGAGTGCTTCGAACATCTCGCTGTAAGCCACTTCCAGATCTTCCGAATTGAGCTCGACAGGGTCCGCCAAGCCAAGGGTCGCACCCATTATCCTGCCCAGATGAAGCACCTGACTTTTCACTGAACCAGGTGTGCGCACTTTTCCAGCTGGCGTGCGAACCTCCAGCATCCAGTCCATAAATTCGGCCAGCCGCCGAACCAGCGGGCTTAAATTTTGTTTGCTGGTGAATACTGCCAAATCAACACGCAGTCCCTGAATCTCTGGCGACGGAACAGCAGCGCGAAACTCCGCCAACCATTCCGGTTCAAGATCCGGCGGTGGGCCTTGCAGCTTTTGCGCCGAATTGGCTGACTTCGATGGCACCACTCCAGACTGGTTGCCCCTTGCCTCGATGTTGTTGCTTACCATCCTCTGCAAGGCTCTATGGCTCATCGAGTGCGATATGTATTTCCGCTTGCTGTAAGCGGTCAACGTTGCCGGCAACTCAATCATCGCGGCAGCCTGTGCAGCCTGCATGAGCCGGTCCAATCCACCAACCCGAGAGCCAGAATGATCGCCAGAAGCTGTAATCCGCGCACGCAGCAAGTGCCTGATGCGCCTGGCTAACTCTCGATCCGAACAAGTTCCTTCCTCGCCTTCATCTGACTTCAGGAGAATGGTTACGTTCGCCGGGCGCATCCGAGCCAGTAATGTTGCCGAAAGCTCATCTGGTTGCCATCGTCTTAGCTCCATCTTCGGGATTCCGTGCCAGGATAGCCACAGATCAACATGGACTCTCCCGTCAGCGATGTATACGCACGAATTTATGTTTTGTACGGCACGCACCAGCGCCAATATGGAGTGG